>NZ_BAAHXI010000073.1:0-19483 GCF_054656955.1 Deferrisoma palaeochoriense | reverse complement strand
TGAAACCGGCCCCGCCCCGGACACGCCGGAGGCGCCGCCGGCCGCCGAGGACAAACCCAAGCCCCGGCGCACACGCCGGAAGAAGAAGGCCGAGGAGGCCCCGGCCGAGGCCCAGGCCCCCGAGGCCACCCCCGAAACCGGCTCCGCCCCGGACACGCCGGAGGCGCCGCCGGCCGCCGAGGACAAACCCAAGCCCCGGCGCACCCGGAAAAAGAAGGTTGAGGCGCCCTCCGAAGGGTCTTGACGACGCGGGGCTCGCAAGCCTCGCCCTTGACGGTTTTCGTGGCGGTTTGCTAGCGTGCACTATTTGTGCCCGTCGGCACGTTATCGTCCGATTCCCCTAAAGGAGGTCCGCCGTGTACAAGTACCGCCTTCTCGCTCCCGGGCCCACTCCGGTGCCCGAAACCGCCCTACTCGCGATGGCCCGGCCGGCCATCCACCACCGGGAACCCGAGTTCAAGCCCATTTTCGCGGCCTGTCGCGAGGGCTTGAAATACGTGTTCCAAACCGAGCGCGACGTCGTGATCCTCGCGGCCTCGGGCACCGGGGCCATGGAGAGCGCGGTGACGAACTTCCTGCGCCGGGGCGACCGGGCGCTCTACGTCAACGGCGGGAAGTTCGGCGAACGGTGGGGCAAGATCCTGAAGGCTTATGGCTGCGATCCAGTGGAGCTCAAGGTGGAGTGGGGCCGGGCCGTGGACCCCGAGGACATCCGGAAGGCCCTCGACGCCGACCCCGCGATCCGGGCCGTGTACGTCCAGGCAAGCGAAACGAGCACCGCCGTGCGCCACCCCGTGGACGAGATCGCCCGGATCACCGGCGGCCGCGACGTCCTCCTCGTGGTCGACGGCATCACCGCCGTGGGCGTGTTCCCACTGCCCATGGACGCGTGGGGCATCGACGTTCTCGTCACGGGGAGCCAGAAGGCCCTGATGCTCCCGCCGGGACTCGCGTTCATCGCGTGGAGCGAGAAGGCCGAGCGGTTCCTCGAGACCTCGGATCTGCCCAGGTTCTATTTCGACCTCAAGGCCGAGCGAAAAAAGCAGCAGGAAAACCAGACCGCCTACACCCCGGCCGTGAGCCTGATCGTGGGACTCAAGGAGGCCCTCGACCGGATCCGGACCGAGACCCTTGAAGGCGTGCACGGCCGCACGGCCCGGATGGCCCGGGCCACTCGGGAGGCCGTCAAAGCCCTCGGCCTCGAACTCTTCGCCCCGGAGAGCCCTAGCGACGCGTGCACGGCGATCAAGATGCCCGAGGGCGTGGACGGCCAGGCGTTCAAGAAGGCTTTGCGGGAGCGGTTCGCCATGACCGTGGCCGGGGGACAAGACCAGGCCAAGGGCAAGATCATCCGGATCTCCCACATGGGCTACGTGGACCCCATGGACGTGGTGGCCGCCGTGTCGGCCCTGGAGTTGACGCTGCGGGAGTTCGGACACCCGGCGGAACTGGGAAAGGGCGTGGCCGCGGCTCTTTCGGTGTTGGGAGGGGAAAACCGATGAAGCGGGTGTTGGTGAGCGACAACCTCTCTCCCCGGGGCGTAGAGATCCTCCGGTCGGCCGAGGGGGTCGAGGTCGACGTCAAAACGGGCCTGAAGCCCGAGGAACTCAAGGGGATCATCGGACAGTACGACGCCCTGGTGATCCGAAGCGCCACCAAGGTCACGGCCGACCTTCTGGCCCACGCGGCGAACCTCAAGGTGATCGGCCGGGCCGGCATGGGCGTCGACAACGTGGACGTGGCCGAGGCCACGAAGCGCGGCATCGTGGTCATGAACACCCCCGGCGGCAACTCCGTGACCACGGCCGAGCACGCCCTGGCCCTCATGATGAGCCTGGTGCGAAACATCCCCCAGGCCGACGCCAGCATGAAGCAGGGCAAATGGGAGAAGAAGAAGTTCCAGGGCCACGAACTGTGTGGGAAGACCCTGGGCGTGGTGGGCCTGGGGAACATCGGGTCCATCGTGGCCGACCGGGCGCTGGGGCTCAAGATGAAGGTGGTGGGCTACGACCCCTACCTGAGTCAGGAGCGGGCGGCCGAACTCGGGGTCGAGCTCGTGGACCTCGAGGAACTCTTCCGGCGGGCCGACATCGTGACGATCCACGTGCCGCTCCTGGACGAAACCCGGAACCTCATTAACCGTGAAGCCCTGGCCAAAATGAAGGACGGGGTGTACCTCGTGTGCGCCGCCCGCGGCGGCATCGTGGACGAGGACGCCCTGCTCGAGGCTATCGAAAGCGGCAAAGTGGCCGGCGCCGCCCTTGACGTCTTCCGCGAGGAACCTCCGGGCCTCACGCCGCTGGTGGCCCACCCCCGGGTGGTGTGCACCCCCCACCTTGGGGCGAGCACGGTGGAGGCCCAGGAGGCCGTGGCGGTGCAGGTGGCCGAGCAGATCGTGGACTACCTGGAGCGGGGCATCATCCGAAACGCCGTGAACGTGCCGAGCGTTCCGCCCGAGATTCTGGCACAGATGGCCCCGTACCTGGATCTCGCCCGGAGCCTGGGCCAGCTCCAGGCCCAACTGGGGGTGGAGGGGCTCAAGGCCGTGGACCTCCAGTACTCCGGCCGGATCGCCGAGGGCCGCACCGGGTTGGTGACTGCGGCCGCCCTGGAGGGGCTCCTCTCCGCGAGCCTGGGCGAACGGGTGAACCTGGTAAACGCGCCGGTGATCGCCCGCGAGCGGGGGATCCGCGTGTCCGAGACCACGGCGAAAAACGGCGAGGACTACTCGGCCATGATGCGACTCGCCGTCGAGACGGCCCAGGGCCGGTTTAGCCTGGCCGGGGCGATCTTCGGCCGCAAAGAACCCCGAATCGTGGAGATCGACGGCATCCCCATCGAGGCGATCCCCCGGGGCCACCTGCTCGTGTTCTGGAACTACGACCGGCCGGGGCTCGTGGGGAGCATCGGCACCACCCTGGGCCGCCACGCCATCAACATCGGCCAGATGCAGTTCGGCCGCGAGGCCCCCGGCGGCCGGGCCGTGACCGTGGTGAACGTGGACGTCCCGGTCCCGGCCGAGGTCCTTCGCGAACTAAAGGAACTGCCCAACGTGGTGAGCGTCACTGCGGCGCAACTCTAGCCTGTCGGCCGGAACGGTTCCATGACCCATCGTCTGAGCCGGGCGGGCACCCCCGCCCGGCACCGCGAACTTCCCCCCGGGCTGGCCGACCGGCTGCCCGACGAGGCGGCCCGCCTCCACGCCGTGCGGGAGGCCTGCCTGGCCGAGTTGGCCCGCTGGGGGTACCGCCTCGTGGGCACGCCTCTCCTGGAGCACGCCGACACGTTCGAGCCCGCCCTGCCCGAACCGGGAGACGAGACGTTCCTGTACCGGTTCGTGGACCGCACCACCGGCCACGTGCTGGCCATACGGGCCGATTTCACGCCCCAGGTGGCCCGGATCGCGGGCACCCGGTTCCCCGAGGCCACCCTTCCATTGCGGCTTTGTTACGAAGGCTCCGTGGTGCGCCACGTGCCCGAGCGCCGGGGGATGTCCCGGGAGATCCCCCAGGTGGGGGCCGAACTGCTGGGCGTGCAGGACCCGGAGGCCGACGCCGAGGGCATCGCCCTTGTGGTGGCGTGCCTCGAGGCCGCGGGGATCGAGGGGTTCAAGGTGGATCTCGGGCAGGTGGAGTTCTTCCGGGGCGTGGTCGAGGGACTCGACCTTGCGCCCGACGAACTCGCGGCGCTGCGTGACGCCGTGGCCCGAAAGGACCTGAGCGATCTCGAGAAGATCCTCGAAGCGCTCTCGATCCCGGACCGCCGCAAGGAGATCCTGGCCGAGCTGCCCCTTCTCGCCGGCGGCACCGAGGTGCTGGATCGGGCCGCCAACCTGGTGGACTCGGAACACAGCGTGCAAGCCATGGAGAACCTGGCGCGGGTGGTGGAGTTCGTGGGCGTCCACGGCCTGTCCGACCGCCTCACCCTGGATCTGGGCGAGATCCGGGGCATCGACTACCACACCGGGGTCATCTACGAGGCGTTCGTGCCCCACCTGGCCGTGCCCCTGTGCCGGGGCGGCCGGTACGACCGGCTGTGCTCGGCCTACGGCCGGGACCTGCCGGCCACGGGGTTTTCCCTGGACCTCTCGGCCATCCTGTCCGCCCTGGCGGCGCCCACCCCCGGGCCCGAGGGGGTGTTCCTGATCAACTTCGAACCCGACCGGCGGCGCGCCCTTCTGCTGGCGCGGCGCCTGCGACGCCAGGGCACCCGGGCCGCGCGGGACCTGATCCGCAGGCCCCTGGACGACTCCCTGGCCCACGCCCGATCCCAGGGCTTCCGTTGGGCCGTCGTGGTCGATCCCGCGGTGGCCCCCCGGGTCCGGTGGGTGGATCTGATGTCGGGCGAGGCCGACGTTTTGACCGAGGATGAAGCCGTCGCCCGGGCGCGGGCGTGAGGAGCGATCGAGCATGCCGAACGTGGTGGTGATCGGCGCCCAGTGGGGCGACGAGGGCAAGGGCAAGGTGGTGGATCTCTACGCGGCCGGAGCCGACGCCGTGGTCCGGTTCCAGGGGGGAAACAACGCGGGCCACACCCTCGTGGTTGGCGGAGAGAAGATCATCCTCCACCTGATTCCCTCGGGCATCCTTCACCCGGGGACGACCTGCTGCATCGGCAACGGGGTGGTGGTGGATCCCGACGTGCTTTGGGAGGAGATCGAGGGCCTGCGCCAGAAGGGCCGGTGGACTGACGATGGGGCTCTCGTGGTGAGCGGGGCCGCCCACGTGATCCTGCCCTGCCACCGGGAGCTCGACAAGGCCCGGGAGGCCCGGGCCGGAAAGACCCAGATCGGGACCACGGGGCGGGGCATCGGCCCCTGCTACGAGGACAAGGCCTCCCGGAAGGGCGTCCGGGTGGCCGACCTCCTGGAACCCGACCGCCTCCGGGAAAAGGTGGAGGCCCTCCTCGACGAGCGAAACGCCCTGCTGCGCCACCTGGGCGCGCGCCCCTTCGACCCGGAGGAGATGTGGGAGCACCTGTGCCGGGCGGGCGAGAGGATCCGGCCGTTCGTAGGAGACGTAACGGGGCTCGTACACCGCTGGACCCGGGAGGGGAAGAAGGTGCTCTTCGAGGGCGCCCAGGGGACGCTCCTCGACATCGACCACGGCACGTACCCCTTCGTCACGAGCTCCAACACCACGGCCGGGGCCGCGGCCACGGGCACGGGGCTTCCGCCCCGGGAAGTCCACGCCGTGGTGGGCATCACCAAAGCGTACGTGACCCGGGTGGGCGCGGGGCCGTTCCCCACGGAACTCCACGACGCCATGGGCGACCGGTTGCGGGAGCGGGGCGGCGAGTTCGGAAGCACAACCGGTCGACCCCGCCGGTGCGGTTGGCTCGATCTCGTGGCCCTGCGCTCGGCGTGCCGGCTCAACGGGCTTTCGGGCCTCGCGGTCACCAAGCTCGACGTGCTCGAGGGCGTGGACCCGATCCGGGTTTGCACCCGGTATCTGCTGGACGGCGAGACCGTGGACTTCGTGCCCTCCCGCGCCGAGGACTTGGCGCGGTGCGTGCCGGTGTACGAGGAACTCCCCGGCTGGTCCGAGCCCTTGGGCGACGCCCGACGCCCGGCGGACCTTCCCCGAAACGCCCGGGCGTTCCTCGACGCCGTGGCCGAGGCCACGGGCTGCCCGGTGGCCCTGGCCTCGGTTGGGCCGGGACGGGAGCAGACCGTGGAGTTCCTCGATCCCTTCTCCCTGGGCCGCGCGTAGAAAAAGGCGGCGGCCACGGTTGACACCCGGCCGGGCCTTCGGTATAAAGGCCGGCCTTATCGGCGTGGGCCGTTAGCTCAGCTGGCAGAGCATCTGACTTTTAATCAGAGGGTCCCAGGTTCGAATCCTGGACGGCTCACCACCCCTTGGGAGCTCCGGGGCCCTCCGCCGGCCCCGCTGGAACTCGGACAGATCCGTCCCCATCGTCTAGCCTGGCCCAGGACACCGGCCTTTCACGCCGGCGACGGGGGTTCAAATCCCCCTGGGGACGCCATCTTCACCGAAACGGCCCGGACCGGCGAGAACCGCCGTCCGGGCCGTTTCCTTTTTCACCCCCCCGGGCGCCAGCCCCAACCCGTCGTTTCCGAGGAGGCCCGCGATGCCCACCGTTTTCGAAGACCGCCTCCGCCGGTTCGCCGAGGCGATTCTCGCCGGGACCGGCAGCGACACCGACGAGGCAAGCATCGTGGCCGCCCACCTGGTGCGGGCGAACCTCACCGGGCACGACAGCCACGGCGTGGGGATGCTCCCTTACTACGTGCGGTTCGCGTTCCGGGGCCTTCTTCGTCCGAACACGCCGGCCCGGCTTCTCAAGGACGAAGGCCCTATCCTCGCCTTCGACGGGGGCCGCGGCTACGGCCAGCGGGTGGCCCGCGAGGTCCTCGACGCCGCCATCGCCCGGTGCCGGGAAACCGGTATCGCGCTCGCCACGCTACGCCACGCCCACCACATCGGGCGGGTGGGCACCTACGGGGAGCAGTGCCTCGCCGCCGGGTTTGTGGGCATCCTGTTCGTGAACGTCCAGGACCACCCGCCGCTCGTGGCTCCTTTCCGCGGGAGCGACGCCCGGTTCGGCACGAACCCGGTCTGTATCGCCGTCCCGGGCACCGATCGCACCAGCCCGGTGCTCCTCGACATGGCCACGAGCCGGATCGCCCTGGGAAAGGTCCGGGTCCACATGAACAAGGGGGAACCGGCCCCGGCCGGGTGCCTCCTGGACCACCGGGGGCGGCCCACCACGGATCCCGCCGTGATGTTCCGCGACCGGAACCGGGGCGCGCTCCTGCCCGTGGGGGACCACAAGGGGTACGGGCTCGTGCTCGCCTGCGAACTCCTCGCCGGGGCGCTTTCGGGCGGGGGCACCATCCAGCCCGGGCACCCCCGCCTCGGGGCCATCGTGAACAACCTTCTCGCCGTCGTGATCGACCCGGGTCGGCTCGTGGACGTGGGCTGGCTCGGGCGCGAGGTGGAGGCGATCGTGGAGTACGCCAAGGCCTCCCCGCCGTCCCGGCCGGAGGAACCCGTGCTGATCCCCGGCGAACCGGAGCGCGAAACCGAGCGCCGGCGCCGGGCCGAGGGCATCCCGATCGACGAAACCACCTGGGAGGAACTCCTGGAAGCCGGCCAAACCGTGGGACTCGCGCGGGAGGATTTGCGCCGGACGGCGGGGGTGGGCCCGTAACAGGGTTTCTCCCCCCGGGGGCCGTGCGCTCTGCACCTCCCAGGGGAATCGGGAACAGGATCCGCTCGGATGGCCCCGGGAAGTAGCCCGGCCGGCCGGTGTTCTCGGTGCCGTAGCGGACGGTCCTCGGGCGGGATCCCTACCACCGGCCCGTTCCCGCCCCGGCAAGTCACCGAGCCCCCCACCGTCTCAAGAGGGGCGGCGGCCGCCCCCCGGAGTTCCCCGTGCCCCTAGCGTTCGATGGGCTCCACCTCGGCCGCCAAGACCTCGCGCCGGGCCCTTCTCAGCTCGGCGCAAAGGGGAAAGGCTCCCGGCCCGGTGGCTCCCAAGTGCCGGCCGGCCGCACCAGGCTCCCCACCAGTCCCCCACCCGCGGGTTTCCCGCAGCAACGCCGGCGATCTGACAATACTTCCGGCGGCGGTGTTGGTATCTCCGTTGATGTTGGTCGCCGATGGGCTTCGGCCCAAGGTCTCCTACTCTCCCCGGATCATGATCAAAAGCATCTTGAACCGCTTTTCGGCTCGCACGGCGTGGGGCACGTGGGCCGGCATGATGACGAGCTCGCCGGCGCCGGCGCGGACCTCCTCCCCGCCGATGATCAAGAGGGCCTCCCCGTCCACCACCTGGACCACGGCGTCGAAGGGGGCGGTATGCTCGCTCAGGTTCTGGCCCTGGGCGAACGCAAACAGCGTGAGCGTGCCGCCCTTCCGGTCCACGAGGGTCCGGCTCACGATGGACCCTTCCGCGTACTCCACGAAACTCGCCAAATGGATGGGCGTGGATACGGGCGCTTTCGCCGCCATGGGAAACCTCCTGTGTCGGGTGGTCGCAGGCTGTGGCACAATGAGGGTACCCGAGGTTCCGGCCCCCGCAACGTACGGCTTTCGGGAGGGGAAAACCATGCCCCCAGGAGAACTAACCATGGAAACACCGGTCGGCCCCTTGACCCTCACCGCGGAGCGGGGGGCCCTGGTGGGCATCCGGTTCGGCGCCGGGGGCCCGCCGGCCGCCCCTTCCGGAACCGTCCTGGCCCAGGCCGCCCGGGAACTCGAGGAATACTTTGGGGGCGGGCGCAAGGCGTTTACGGTGCCGCTGCGGTTCCCGCCCGGCTCCACCGCGTTCCGGCTGCGGGTCTGGGAAGCCCTCCGGCGGATTCCCTACGGAGAAACCCGAACCTACGGCGACCTCGCCCGGGAGCTCGGCACGAGCGCCCGGGCGGTGGGCGGGGCCTGCCGCCACAACCCGATTCCCATCGTGGTGCCCTGCCACCGGGTCGTGGCCCGGTCGGGGCTCGGCGGCTACGCCGGCGAGTGGGAGAACGGGGCGGCCGAGGCCGTGAAGCGCCGGCTCCTCGAACTGGAGACGCTGCCCCATGGGTGACGGCCTCGGGTGGGTGGGGCACCCCTTCTTCCGCCACCACCGCACGGGGGCCGACCACCCGGAGTCGCCCCTGCGGCTCGAGGTGATCGAGGGCACGCTGGAGGGCCTCGGGCTCCTCGACCGCATGACGCGCCTCCCGTTCGCCCCGGCCTCGCACGAAGACCTCGCCGTCGTCCACCACCCCGCCTACGTGGAGCTCCTGCGGCTCGCCTGTGAACACGGGTTCGGGTACGTCGCCGAGCCCGAGACCCGGATCTGCCCCGAGAGCTTCGAGGTGGCCCGCCTCGCCGCCGGCGGCACCCTGGCGGCCGTGGACGCGGTTCTCCACGGCACCGTGGGGCGGGCCTTCTGCGGCCTGCGCCCCCCGGGGCACCACGCCGGGCCGGAACGGGCGGGCGGGTTTTGCCTCGTGAACCACGCGGCGCTCGCGGCCGAGCACGCCCTCCGGCGGCGGGGCCTGGGCCGGGTGGCGGTGGTGGACCTGGACGCCCACCACGGGAACGGGACCCAGGAGATCTTTTGGGAGCGGGGCGATGTGCTCTACGTGTCACTCCACGAACACCCGCTAACCCTCAAATACCCGGGCACGGGCTGGCCCGGGGAGACGGGGGCCGGACGGGGTCGGGGGCGCACCCGGAACGTCTGCCTCGCCCACGGCGCCGGCGACGCGGAACTCCTGGCCGCGCTGGAGTCCGAGGTGATCCCCGCGCTCGAAGCGTTCCGGCCGGACCTCCTAGTCCTTTCCGTGGGGTTCGACGGCCTCGCCACGGACCCCCTGACCCACCTGACCTTGACGGCCGGCGGATTCGGGAAGGCCACCGCCCGCTTGGTGGACGCGGCCGAGGGGCTCTGCGGCGGGCGGATCGTGAGCGTGCTCGAAGGGGGCTACGACCTCGTGGGCCTGGGCCCGGCGGTCGCCGCCCACGTAGAGGCGCTGCTGGGGGCGTAGCCGAGGCGGGGGGATGGCCCATCGGGCGGCCGGTCTTGCAACCACGGAGAACACGGAGGACACGGAGAGATCCGAAGGCCCTCGGGCCCCTGCAGGGCCTTGCACGCTGTGGAGGTCAAAGACCGATTTAAGGGCGGGCGGGGGCGTCGGAGTCTCGAAGGTTTTTCGCCGCCTAGCAGCCTAGCCGCCCAGCTGTCCAACTGGATGCGACCCGACCGCCATGGAACGGGCCGCTCCGATCCGGCACTCCCCCCTTCCGAAGGCCGCGGCTCCCCGTCAGAGCGTGAGCAGGGTCACCACGGCGTGCGCGAGGAGGCTTCCGGCCTGGTCCCGGGCCTGCACCTGCACGGTGGCAACCCGCCGGCCGAGCCGCAGGATCTCCGCGCGCGCCGTGATCCGGGCGCCGGGCCCGGCCGGCCGCATGAAGTGCACCTCCAGGCCCTCGGTGGTGAGTTTGAGCCCCGACGGAAGGAGCCGGCCGGGGAAAAACGCGACCGTGTCCACCAAGGCGGCCAGCACCCCGCCGTGGAGCCCCCCCAGATAGTTGCCGTGGCGGGCCTCCACCGTGACCGCCATCTCGGCCGTCTCGGCCGTGACCTCCAAGAGTTCGAACCCCAGATGGCGGGCGAGCCCGATCCCGGCGAAGATCTCCCGAGCCCGATCGTTCCAGTACGCCTCTTCCACGATTCCCTCTGTATTCCAAAAAACGGCAGTCCGCGGTCGTCAGTCCCCGGTCTCCGGTCCCTTGGTCCATGCCGCTGCGGTCCGCCGTAGTACCGAAAGCCGAAGGCTACGGTTCCTGTGAGCGTGACGTCGCCCAGCCTATGGGCAATTCCGAGGAACTTCCCGCCGGGCGGCTCGGCGGCCGAAACCCTTCGGGGTTCCAGCGCCATTGCCCGTCCCAATCTGTGGTAGCGGCCTCGATACCGCGGGCCAGAATTCAGAGGTCAGGTACCAGAGACCGCCTGTCCTCCGGTCACTGGCACCGGGCGCCCGGATGCCCCGGAGCCGAAGCCGGGCTTACTTATCGGATTCCGCGGGAAACTTCCAGCCCGAAACGGCCTCCGAACAGAAGAAACCCCGCGGGGGAACGCCCGCGGGGTCTCCGGAATGGACGGCGGGGGTGCCGCGTTCCCGCCTTGATCAGAAGTACGCCTCCCTCGGGAGCGTCCGGATGGTGCTGTAGGCCTCCAGGGTCTTCTGGGCCTGGGTGAGGAGGTTTCGCACCCGGCCGAGGAGGTCCTTCGAGAAGGCCAGGTTGTGGATGGGGTTACCGCGCTCGAAGAGTTTCAGGTTCTTCTCGGCATTGTTCACCAGATCCTGGGCGTCGTAGGTGTACTTGCCCTCCCGCATGGCGGCCAGGATCTTCCGCTGGGTGTCCTGGAGCATCGTCCGAAGAGTGGCGACCTCGGCCTTGAGGGCCTTGGCCTCCTCCTCCCACTCGTCCACCATGGCGCCGTAGGCCTCGTCGCCGTCGTGGCACTCCACGCAGGCGGCCTTGATGCCCTCGACCGTGTTCTCCTCGCCGGCCGCGATCTGGACGTGGCACTCCTCGCACCCCACGGCCTCGGCCATCGGGTTCTTCTCGCCGCGCACGTCGCAGCTCTTCTCGTCGCAGGCGTTCTGGCCGTTATAGAGGTTGTGATTCTCCACGTGGCAGTCCTGGCACTCCACCGCCCCGGCGCCCTCGCCGTGGTGGCACTCGTTGCAGTTCCGGAGAACCGTCTGGCCGTGACGCTCCCGCGGGGTGTGGCACTCGAGGCAGTCCAGCCCCTCGTCCTGCACGTGCACGTCGTGGGGGAACGACACGTTTCCGAACGGCACCGGTTGGGTCTCGATGCACTCGACGCACGAGTGGCACAACTGGGTGCAGCCGGTGGGCGGTGACACCGCCTTCACGGCGTACCCGGGCTCGGCGAGGGCCCGCACCTTCTCGGAGCGCTCCTGGACGTCGGCCAGAATCCGCAGGGCGTAGTCCACGTTGTGGAGCCCCCGGGCCCGGCGGACGAACGCGAGGTTTCGCTCGGCCACCTCCACCAAGGCCGCGGCCTGGGACTTCGCGTCGTTTTCCTTGATCTTCCTGAGGGCGGAACGCGCCTCCAGGATCGCCTTCTCGGCCTTGTCCATCTCCTCGGTGAGGAGCTGTTTCCAATGCTTGGCCATGTCGTCGTAACCCTTGCCGTGGCAGTCGGCGCACGACTGGATGACCTGCTCGTAGCTCAGCCGGAGGCTCGAGGTGATCCCGGAGGGGGTTTTTTTCACGGCCACGTGACAACTACCGCAGTCGGCATGGGCCAGGTACATCGGGTTCGGCATATCCGGCACGCCTTCGGCACCCTTGCCCATATACAAATTCCGGGTAACCTCGTGCTGGTCGAGGGTATGGCACTTCAGGCAGTCGGTATCGTAGTAGTACCCCTTGGTGCGGGGCCGAAGGGCCGCCTGGGCCATCTTCTCCAAGGCTTCGGGCATCTCGTCTCCCGGCCGGACGATGTGGTGCTCGATCACCGAGTGGCACCGGAAACACTCCACCTTGTGCTCCGTCACGTGGTCGCGGTGGATCTCCTCGCTCGCGTGCTCCCCGTAAAGAATCCGAGGCTCCGCGTGGCACTGGACGCAGGTGTTGTCCTTGAGGTGTCCGTCCCCGAAGATCACGTCGAAGTGACACTGCTGGCAGTACACGCCGTTGTCCAGGTACTCCTGGTGGACGAACGGCATGTTCTCGTTGGCGTTGATGAACACCTTGGCCCGCAGTTGGGTGTGGCAGAGCTGACAATCGGCCATCTCCGGGTGCTCTTCCCGGTTCATGAAATGGCACACGAAGCAGGTGCTCTCAGTGACCGTCAGGTGTTCGCCCTGAACGATCTGGGAGTGGCAGGTGACGCACCGGAGCTTCTTGCCCCGGCGGAGTTCACCAAGGTGCGTCCCGTGGCTGAACCTCACCCCCTTGAACGTGAGGGTCTTCTCGGCCAGGTCACCCGTGTTATGGCACCCCTCCCGCAAACAACTCGCGTCGCTGACCTGCGTATGGGGCCGTGGGGGCGCCGTGCCGGTGAGCTTCATCCACACGTGCATCTGGGCCTTCCACTTGCCTTTGAGCTCGTTGACCAACCCCGGCTCGAAATGGCACTCGATGCACAGGACCTCCCGGTGGCTCGACTCCGCCCAAGAGTCGATGTAGGGCTGCATGTTGTGGCACATGCCGCAGAATTTGGGCGACGCCGTCGCCTTGAGCATAAGGGCCACAAAGACGACAAGCGCAACAACGGCCACCACAGCGAACACCAGCATGCCTTTCCAGTGGCGCCGGATGCCCACGAAGATCACCCGGAACAAGTCTCTCAGAAAGTCGACCATCAAAGTCCATAGTTCGCGGATCATCTCCCCACACCTCCCTTCCGAAAGAAAAAAGGAAACGGTTCTGAAACATTCTGAAACATGTGGAACAGCAGGCCTTTCTGGAACCGTTCTGTATCACGACCCACGAATCGAACGCAAGGGGTGCATATCCCCCACCCGACTCCGACGTTCTAACCTCCTGGCATCCCTAATCTACAACTCATCGAATCAAGAATAAGTCCATAGATGACACTGTCCGTGTGCCGTGATACCATCTCGTGTCCATTGTCAAGGAGTCGCCCATCATGCGAATTTTTGCACTTGCCCTCCTGCTTGCGTGCTACCTTCCTGCCGCTGCGGGTGCCGGTACGATCACCCTTCTTTACACCGCCGACGAAAGGGGCGAGATCCTTCCCTGCGGGTGAAAGAAAAACCCGCGTGGCGGTCTGGCCAAGCGAGCAACCTACGTAGCGCAAGCCCGAACCGAGGGGCCGGTTCTGTTCGTCAGCGCCGGGAACTGCCTGTTCAAGCGCGAGCACGTGCCTCCAGCCAAGGCTGCAGAATTCGAGGAGATCGCCCGACTCATGGTCCGGGCCTACAGCGTCATGGGACTCGACGCGATGTCGGTGGGGGCCTACGACCTTTCCCTGGGCATCGACTTCCTCCTGGGACTTTCCCGAGAGGCCACGTTTCCCTTTCTGAGTGCAAACCTCGTCGATCCCCACGGCCGGCGGTATTTCGAGGCGTACCAGGTTCGGTCGGTGGGAGGGATCCGGATCGCCCTGGTGGGACTCCTTGACGACGATCTAAAACGAAGTCGAATCCCCTTAGTGGAGAAAATCCGCGTGCTCCCCCCGCTGCAGGTGGCAGAGCGCCTCGTTCCGGACATCGTAGCGAAGGAAAAGCCCGATCTCGTGGTCGTCCTGACCGACATGATGGACCGGGATCTTCGCCGGCTCGCCCTGTCGGGCCTGCCCATCGATGTGATCGTCGGGTCGTCCCGGAGAAACCAGCTCTCGGTCCCCGCCCGGATCGGCTCGACCCTCGTGTGCTCCCTCGACAGGGGCGGAAAGACCCTCGGCCGGCTAGAGGTGCGCCTCACGGAGGAAGGCAGGCCCGCGATTCAGAACACGTTCGTTCCCCTGATGGAGGACCGGTTCGCGGATCACCCGGCCGTCGCCCCCCTGGTTGAGGAAACCCTATCGAGGCTCAAGGAACTCCAGGCCCGTGCCGTGCCGGAGGCCGGTGCCGCCTCGGAACAGGGGTGCGGCCAGGAGTTTGTCGGCGCGCAGGCGTGCCGCCCCTGCCACCCCGGCCGCTACCAGTACTGGCGCGCCACGGCCCATGCCGCCGCCTACGAGGTGCTCAAGGCCAAGGGCCGGGAGTTCGACACCGATTGCCTGGCCTGCCACACGGTGGCCTACGAGTGCTCCGACGGCGAGGTGGACCGGCTCAGCATCGAGCGGTTCGCCAACGTGCAGTGCGAGTCGTGCCACGGTCCGGGTTCGGTCCACGTGGCGTCCGAGGGAAAAGCGCCGTTGGAAAAGGGCTTGGCCTGCCCCAAATGCCACACGCCGGAACGGTCGAACGATGAGGGCGTAACCCGGAGGGCCCACGAGGTGTGCGCGGATTCGGGTGCGCCGGCGGGGAATTAGGTGCCTCCGGGGTGCAGCCCCTAACGTCGGGCCCCTCCGGGGCCAACCCCGGCCGTCCTACGTAAGCTTCACCGGGAGGCTCCGCACTGGAGTAAGCGACCGACTACCGGGGCCAGAGCCATTTCAGGAGGAGTGCGGCCAGCGGGGCCGAGTGGAGGACCAGGTCGAAGATGTCCAGCGGCCGCCGAAGGTCCCCGGCCAGGAGCATCTGCACCTTCTCCACCAGGTGGGGCTTGGGGTGGAACGGGGCCAAGGCCATCAGCACCGCCAGGGGGATCAGCACCGAGTAGGGGACCGCATCGAACATAAGGGACCTCCGCGCCGAAGGGGGTCGTCACGTCCCTTCGATGCTGGAACGCCCCCGACGTTTCAGCCCCCTCGTTTTCCGGCGATCCAGTCTGCCATGGCCGCCACGGTCTGCGGCCAGTCGGACGACATGCGAAGCCCCACGAACTCCCGGTAGAGCCCGTCCAGGACGTCCCAGATCTCCCGCGCGAGCCCAAGGCGCACGAGCGCCGTGCCGTGCCACCCTTCGTCCGGGTCGGCCTCCACCGGCGGGATCTTGCCCGACGCCAGGTCGAACGTGTCGCCCCTCAGGGTGAACTCGTACTCCCGGTCGTTCACCGAGAGCCCCAGACGGACCTCCTGGACCTTCTTTCCCACCGCGAGAGCCGCGGCCGCCTCGGCCGACCGAGCCACCTCGCCGTTCTTCAGGATGTTCTCCTTGCTGTCGGTCTCGAGGCTCCCCAGGGTGAGGCGCTCCTCGATCCACAGCGTGGCCGTCCCCAGGCCCGGCACCGGGACCTCCCCGCCCCCCTCCTCGATCCGAAACCAAAGCCAGGTCAGGAACTCGTGGCCCCAGAAGGCCTTCTCCTCCATGGTCTTCAGCACGTCCATCACCGCCCCTCCTCGGGAGCGAACCAGGCCGGGATCACCCGGTCCAGGGTCTCGGCCCGGTCTTCCCCGGCGGCCTCCAGGGCCAGGGCATACGGGAACAGCGGCCTGAGCCTCAGACCGAAGGTGCGCTCAAACACCACCCGGAAAGTCTCGTTCGCTTTCTCGGCGGTGCTCCAGAACCACACCTCGGAGCGGTCCAGGTCCCAGGCCATGTCGATCCCCTGTACCGACGGGATCACCCGGTCCAGGAGCTCGCGGCGCACCAAAGACGCGATCTCGTCCCGCTCGGCCCGGGTCAGGTCCTCCCGGCCGGCCTTGAGCCGCCACTCGGCCTCCCGCCGCCGGCACATCAGCTTGAAATATTTCGACGGGATGCGCTTCGTGTCGATCCGCAGGGTAAGGCAGATCGTGTTCCCCACGAGCCAGCGGTCCAGCGGCAGTTCGGGCTCGAACCAGTCGTCCACGCCGACCCAGCCCACCACCTGTTCCCGCTCGTCGTCGGGGGCAAAATCCTGAAACGCGTTGGCCCGGATCGCCTCCTCGTACCGGTCCCGGAAATCGGGCGGGGGCTCCCCCAACACCCGGTACCGCCGTAGCCGAACTCCACCGGTCAAGATTCCCATGTCGCCTCCTCCGGCTTCCCAAGAGCCGCCGCTTATACGCGGGGGGGGAGAGGGTTGTCAACGGCCACTACGCCCGGGCCGAACGCCCGTGGTACCATCCGGGCCCCGTCCGCCCCCCTATGGTCACGGTGCTGCCCATGCACGATCCGGAACCGATCCGCCCGCTCGTGGGCGCGCTCCACGCCTGGTACCGCCGCTGCGCCCGGGACCTTCCCTGGCGGCGGACCCGGGACCCGTACGCCGTGTGGGTTTCGGAGGTGATGCTCCAGCAGACCCGGGTCGCCGCCGTCGTGGGGTACTACGAGCGGTGGATGGGGGAACTCCCCACGGTCGGGGCCCTGGCCCGGGCCGACGACCAGACCGTGCTCCGGCTCTGGGAGGGCCTGGGGTACTACTCCCGGGCCCGGAACCTCCACCGGGCGGCCCGGGTCGTGGTGGAACGCCACGGGGGGCGGATCCCGGACGACCCCGGCGCGTTCCGGGCGCTGCCCGGGGTGGGCCCCTACACCGCCGCGGCCGTGCTCAGCATCGCCTTCGGCCGGGATCTCGCCGTGGTGGACGGAAACGTCCTGAGGGTGCTCGCCCGGCTCACGGCCCTGGCCGAGGATCCCCGCACGGGCCCGGCCCGGCGGGGCCTCGAGACCCTGGCCCAGGATCTCCTTCCGCCCGGGACCGCGGCCCTCCACAACCAGGCGGTGATGGAACTCGGGGCCCTGGTGTGCACCCCGAAGAGCCCGGCCTGCCCGGAGTGCCCCCTCGCCACGGCATGCAAGGCCCGCGCCAGCGGGGACCCGGCCCGGTTCCCGGTGCGCAGGCCCAAGGCCCCCGTGCCCCACCGCCGGGTGGCCGTGGCCGTGGTGGTGGGGCCGGACGGGCGGGTGCTGGTGGACCGCCGGCCCTACGGGGGGCTCCTCGGCGGGCTCTGGGAGTTTCCCGGCGGCAAGATCGAACCGGGGGAGGCGCCCGCGGAGGCCGCGCTCCGGGAACTCCGCGAGGAACTCGGGGCCTCGGCCCGGGCCGAACGGACGTTGCCCGCCGTGGACCACGCCTACTCCCACTTCACCGTAACCCTGCACCCGGTGGTGTGCCGCTTCGAGGCCATGGACGCCCGGGCCGGGGACGGCCGGGAATGGAAGTGGGTGGAGCCGGCCGAACTCGCCGACCTTCCCATGCCCCGGGCCAACCGGAAAATCCTGGAACTTCTCGATTGGCAGCGAAAGGAGGACGCCCCGTGAACCGATCGTTCCCCCCCATCGTGACCGAGCTTCCCCCGGTGGACCTACCCATCGAAGGGGCGACGGGCTGGCTCCTCCAGGGACCCACCCGGCAGGCGGTGTTCTTCCGGCTGGAGCCCGGGTTCGAGATCCCCGAGCACCGCCACGGCGCCCAGTGGGGCATGGTGATCGACGGGGAGATCGAGCTCACCATCGCCGGCGAGACCCGCACCTACCGCAAGGGCGACACCTACGAGATCCCGGCCGGCACGCCCCACGGCGCCCGCACCCGAGACGGGGCCTTGGTGCTCGACCTCTTCGCCGACCCTGACCGGTACCGGCCGCGGGGGGCTTGACCGGAGCGCGGGTTGCGCGCCAAGGTTAGGCGACTTCGGTCGCCGGTCTCCGGTCTTCGGTCTGCGGTGGGCCGTGGCCCCGGGGTGGATGCCTGGCCACCGCATCCCATCGCTTCCCAAGCGACACAAGGAGGAGTCCCATGAAACGCTGGATCGCCGCCCTCGCCCTCGCCGCCTGCCTCACGGCCCCGGTTGCCGCCCGGGCCGAGCTCAAGGGCGAGGTGATCTTCCGCGACACCTTCTACGGCACCCTCACCGGGGCCATCATCGGCGGGGCCCTCACCGTGTTCACCGACGAACCCCAGGACCACCTGGAGTACATCGGGTACGGCGCCGCGGCCGGGGCGATCGCGGGGGCGCTGTTCGGGGTGTACGAGTCCACGGCCGTGGCCGAGATCCGCGACGGCGACCTCTACCTGGCCCTCCCCACCGTCAAGACCGCCCCCGAGCCGGGTGGCGTACGGGTGAGCGCCGATCTCCTCAGGGTCAGCTTCTAGCCGGACCGGGCCGCCGTGCGGCTCCACAGCCTGGCCGGCCTCTTGGCCCTGTGCCTCCTGGCCTGGGCCTTCGGGGAAAACCGACGGGCCGTCCGCTGGCGCACCGTGGCCGCGGGGCTCGCGCTCCAGCTCGCGATCGCCCTGGTGCTCCTGAAGCTCCCGCCGGCCAAGGGGGTGTTCCTGGGGCTCAACCGGGCCCTGGAGGCCCTCCAGGAGGCCACCCGGGCCGGCACCTCGTTCGTGTTCGGGTACCTGGGGGGCGGGGAACTGCCCTTTGAGGCCTCGAATCCCGGCGCGACCTTCGTGCTGGCGTTCCAGGCGCTCCCGCTCGTGCTCGTGATGAGCGCGCTGTCGGCCGTGCTTTTTCACTGGCGGGTCGTGCCCTGGGCGGTCAAGGGGTTCTCCCGGATCCTGGAGCGGACCCTGGGGATCGGCGGGGCCGTGGGGCTCTCGGCCGCGGCCAACGTGTTCGTGGGCATGGTGGAGGCGCCGCTCCTCGTGCGGCCCTACCTGGAACGCCTGGGCCGGGGGGAACTCTTCATGGTGATGACGGCCGGCATGGCCACCATCGCCGGCACCGTGCTCGCCCTTTACGCCGCGATCCTGGGCCCCGTCATTCCCGACTCGGTGGGCCACATCCTGACCGCGTCCCTGATCAGCGCGCCGGCCGCGGTGGTGGTCGCCCACCTCATGGTGCCCGAGACCGGGGAACCCACCGGAGGCGGCCTCGTACCCCCCGATGAGTACGCCTCCACCATGGACGCCGTCACCAAGGGCACGGCCGCGGGGGTGGGGCTTCTGCTCCACATCGTGGCCATGTTGGTGGTGCTGGTGGCCCTGGTGAGCCTGGTGAACCAGGCCCTGGGGCTCCTGCCCCCGGTGGCCGGGGCGCCCGTGACCCTGGAGCGGATCCTGGGCTACCTCATGGCCCCGGTCCTGTGGGTGATCGGGGTTCCCTGGTCCGAGGCGGTCACGGCCGGGAGCCTCATGGGCACCAAGACCGTGCTCAACGAGTTCCTGGCCTACCTCCGCCTGGCCGGGCTGCCCGAGGGGGCGCTCTCGCCCCGGAGCCGGCTCATCGTCACCTACGCCCTGTGCGGGTTCGCCAACTTCGGGAGCCTCGGGATCCTGATCGGCGGCATGGAGGCGATGGCCCCCTCCCGCCGGGACGAGATCGTGGCCCTGGGGCTCCGGTCCATCGTCTCCGGAACCCTGGCCACCCTCATGACCGGTGCGGTGGTGGGGGTGCTCGCGTAGCACGAAGACCAGCGGAAGTGTCGTCCGCTCCCGGTCGTTGCGAAGGACAACGGGGGGGATCGGCGAATGCTTCGCTTAGGGTTGGAAAAGGGGCCGCCGGAAGCCGGCGGCCCCGTCGCGGCTATGGGGTGTGACGCGCCTAG
>NZ_BAAHXI010000072.1:0-19763 GCF_054656955.1 Deferrisoma palaeochoriense | reverse complement strand
GCCGCCCAGCTGCCGAGCAGCCCAGCCGCCTAGCCGAAGTTACTTGGAAGCCCTGCTTTATACTGAACCCCCCGCCACCTGTAAAGCGGCGCCCCGGAGGCGCCGGAGGCGCTCGGCGAGCCGTGCCGCATGGGAGCCCGGCCAGTAGACCCGGCCGCACCGGTCGCAGGCGATGAGGGCGCTGCGATGCCGGAGCGCAATATGGTCCGGGACCTTGGCGAGGGCGGCGTCGTCCGGAGCGGGCCGGAGGACGCCGTTGCACACAAGGCAGCGGCTCCACGCCGGAGGGGCCGGGTGGGGCGGAAGGGCGGCCAACACCTCCCGGGTCTGCTCCACCGGGGACGTGGCCGCCACCCACACGCACCGCACGTTTCGGGCCCTTCGGACCAGGCCCCGGTCGCGGGTGACCAGCACCCGGCCCTCCCGCTGGGCCAGCCGGAGGAGCGCCGGGTCCGGCAGATCGGGGCGAAACTCCGCGTCGTAGCCCAGGAGGCGGAGATCCCGGGCCACGTTGCCCAGCATGGCGTCCACCAGGAAGCGCGGGAGTTCGTCGCTTGCGCGATTCAAACCGGGTTCCTCCGGGCGCGGGCGTTGACAAGGCCGGTTTCGATATGATACCAGATGCCGTACCGCTTGGATCCGGAAGGCCGGACCGGGACGGGAGATGCCAGCGCGATGTACCTTCCGGGTTTCCCGCGAAGGCACAGAACCGTCGTTTCGCCGCATTTGCGGCTTGGCGCCCCCGGACCTCCGGCGGGCGCTTTTGTTTTGGCCGTGTGCGAGGACGCTCCCATGGAGTGGCTGGAGACGATCGACGCGATGAGGGCCTGGTCCCGGGCCGCCCGGGCGCGGGGGAAAACCGTGGGGTTCGTGCCCACCATGGGGTACCTGCACGAGGGGCACCTCCGGCTGGTGGCCCGGGCCCGGGAGCTCGCCGACCGCGTGGTGGTGTCGATCTTCGTGAACCCCACCCAGTTCGGCCCGGGGGAGGACTTCGACCGGTATCCCCGGGACGAGGAGCGCGACCGGCGGCTGTGCGAGGAGGCCGGGGTGGACGCCGTGTTCTTCCCCTCGGCCGCCGAGATGTATCCGGAAGGGTACCAGACCTACGTGACGGTCGAGGAGATCTCGAAGCCCCTGTGCGGGGCGTCCCGCCCCGGCCATTTCCGGGGTGTCGCCACGGTGGTCCTGAAGCTGTTCCACGCCGTGGAGCCGGACGTGGCGGTGTTCGGGGAAAAGGACTACCAGCAACTCCAGGTGGTTCGGCGGATGGTGCGCGACCTGAACCTGCCGGTGCGAATCGTCGGGGTGCCCACGGTGCGGGAGGCCGACGGGCTCGCCCTTTCGAGCCGAAACACCTACCTGTCGGACGAGGAGCGCCGACAGGCCTTGGCGATCCCCCGGGCGCTTCGGTGGGCCCAGGAGCAGGTGGAGGCGGGGGTGCGGGACCCCGGGGCGCTGGCGGGCGAGATCCGGTCGTTGCTGGAGGGGGCGGGCCTCCGGGTGGACTACGCGGAGATCCGGCACCCGGACACCCTCGAGCCGGTCGGATCGATCGAGGACCGGGCTGTTCTGGCAGTCGCCGCGTTCTCCGGCCGGACGCGGCTCATCGACAACCGGGTGCTCGAGCGGCGGGGGTAGGGACCTTGGGCCTGGGGGAAGAAGAGGATACACGACGCCGAGGGGCGGCGAACGGAGGTGAGACGATGACCCGTTCCATGCTGAAGGGAAAGATCCATCGGGCCACGGTGACCGGGGCGGATCTCCACTACGAGGGGAGCGTGACGATCGACCCCGTTCTCCTCGAGGCGGCCGACATCGTGCCCTACGAGGAGGTCTGGATCTACAACATCGCCAACGGGGAGCGGTTCCAGACCTACGCCATCCCGGGCACTCCCGGGGAGGGCGAGATCCGCTTGAACGGCGCCGCGGCCCACAAGGCCTCGCCCGGGGACCTGGTGATCATCTGCGCCTTCGCCCAGGTACCGGAGGAGCAGGTGGCCTCGTGGCAGCCGAAACTCGTGTTCGTGGACGGGGCGAACCGGATCGCGTCGCAAAAGGCCGCCTGAGATGAACCCCCCGGACCGGAGGGTGTTCTCGGCGTCGTGGGTTCTGCCGATGGACGGCCCCGCCCTGGAGGGCGGGGCCGTTCTCGTTGAGGGGGGCACGATCCGCCAGATCGGCAAACAGGCGGACGTCGCCCGGGAGGCCGGGGCCGCCGAGCGGGTGGATCTGCCGGGATTCGTACTCCTGCCGCCCCTGGTGAACGCCCACGCCCATCTGGAGTTGACCGGGCTCCGGCCGCCCGTGGCGCCCGGGTTCGCGGAGTGGGTGCTCGGGGTCATCGCGGAAAAACGGGCGGCCCCCCCCGCCCGGTGGGCCCGGGCGGCGGCGGCCGGGGCCGAGGCCTGCCTGGGGGCCGGCCAGGGGTGGGTCGCCGACGTGGTGACCCGGCCGGAAACGGCCCAGGGGTACCCGGTGGGCGGTCCTCGGATCCTCGCCTTTCCCGAACTGATCGCGGCCCACGACGAGCACCTCCCGGCCGCTTGGGCGGGCCTGGAACGGCTGGAGGCGGCCTGCGGAGGTCGGGCGTGGGGCGTTTCGCCCCACGCCCCATACACGGTGTGCGCCGAGGGGTTCCGCCGGGTGGCCGGTCGGGCCCGGCTCATGGTGCACCTGGCGGAAACCGCCGCCGAGGTAGAGTTTTGTCGGTCCGGAACCGGGCCGATCCGGGACGTGCTGTACGCCGCATTGGGGCTCGCCCCGCCGGCCGCGCCGGGGTGCCACCCCGTGGACTGGCTCGACCGCCTGGGAATCCTCCGGCCCGGGGCGATCCTGGTGCATGCCGTCCACGTGGAGCGCCGTCACGTGGAGACCCTCGCCCGGAGCGGCGCCGGGGTGGTGCTGTGCCCCCGGAGCAACCGCCGGCTGTCGGGGCGGGCCGCGCCGGGAAGGGCGTTCTTGGACGCAGGCGTCCCGGTGGCCCTCGGCACCGACAGCGTGCTTTCGTCCGGGGATCTGGATCTGCGGGCCGATGCGGCCGCCGCGGTGGACGACTACGGCTGGAGCCCCGAGGAGGCCGTCCGGGCCGCCACCCGGGGCGGTGCCGAGGTGCTCGGCCTGGGGGGCCGGGTTGGCCGGTTCTCCCCGGGGGCGCGGGCTGATATGATGGCGGTCCCCTTGGAGGGCCGCGACCCCTGGGAGGCCCTCCTGGGGGGAGGCCGCATCAAGGCCCTGTGGCTCGACGGCGAGGCGGTGTAGCGGCACTCGCGGGGGGCCAGGGGCCAGAAGACAGAGGACAGAGGACGGAGGACAGGGGTTTTCCGACCTCTGTCCTCCGAATTCTGACCCCTGACACGGAAGCCGCTCCCACAGGTTGGGACAACCGCTGACGCTGGAATCCTATAGGATTTTAGCGTCCGAGCGTCCCAGCCTCCTAGCATCCCAGCGGGAAGTAACTTGGAAGACAGGGGACAGGGGTTTTCCGACTTCTGTCCTCCGAATTCTGACCCCTGACACGGAGGCCGCGTGGGCTGGTTTGCACGGTTGGTGCGATACCTGCGGGACCGGATCCGGCGAAACTTCATCGCCGGGTTCCTGGTCATCGTGCCCCTGGGGCTCACGTTCTACGTGGTGGCCGCCATCGTGCGGTGGGCCGACCGGATCCTGGCGCTCGTGCCGGAGCGGTTCCTGCCCGAGACCTACCTGGGGTTCCGGATCCCGGGGTTGGGCGTGATCCTGACGCTCCTTTTCATCCAGGTCGTGGGGTTCCTGAGCGCGAACTTGTTCGGGCACAGCGTGGTGAGGGCCTACGAGCGGATCCTCGACCGGATCCCGGTGGTACGCGCGTTTTACCAAGCGGTGAAGCAGCTTCTTCAGCAGTTGATCGACGCCCGAAGCGACAAGTTCCACCGGGTGGTCCTGGTGGAGTACCCCCGCAAGGGACTCTACAGCATCGGGTTCGTGACGGGCCTGAGCAAGGGGGAGGTCCAGACCCGCACTCCCCAGCGGGTGCTCAATGTGTTCGTGCCCACCACCCCGAACCCCACGTCGGGATACTACCTCCTGGTGCCGGAGGAGGACGCCGTGCCGCTCCAGATCACGGTGGAGCAGGCGTTCAAGCTGATCATGAGCGCGGGCATGGTGGGGTGGGAGACCCCCGAGACGACAAAGGCCCGCCCTTCCGGGCGGGCCTCCGAGGCGCCGAGCAGAGAACCGACCCCGTCGGCCTAGCGGCCGGCGGCCTTCCGTTTGCTGGCCTTCAGGGGGTTCAGCATCTTCTGGGTTTTCTCTTCCTCGATCTTGATGTGCGTAGCCATGTTGCAAAGGCCGAGGGCCCACTGCTTGGCCGGGGCCGGGTAGGCGGAGCAGTATTTGCCGGTGGGCCACTCCTCGATCCGGGCGCAACCCTCGCACTTCTCCACCACGGGCCGGCACTCCCCGCCGGGGAAGGTGCAGCCCTGGGCGCCCCAGAAAAAGCAGTCTTTGTCCTTCTTGATCGTCTGGCAGAGCATGGCGGCGTACCTCCTCTAAGGTTCCGGCGCCTACGGCCGGCGGATTCACGAAAGTGCGAAACTCTACTCCGGACGGCGAGAACGTGTCAATGTTTCTGCGCCAGACCGTGGAGCGGGCGTTCCGGCGGCACGGTCTGTGGGGCCGGGGGGCCCTGGTGGCCGTGTCGGGGGGGCTCGACTCGACGTGCCTGGCTCGGTTGGTCGCCGAGGTGGCGCCCGCGGGCCTGGGGCCGGTGGCACTGGCCCACGTGGACCACGCCCTGCGCCCCGAGTCGGCTGAGGACGCCGCGTTCTGCCGGGACCTGGCGGCCGAGCTCGGGCTCCCGTTCCGGTATCGGCGGCTCGACCCCGGGAGCTGCCGGGGAAACCTCCACGCCTGGGCCCGGGCCGAGCGGAGGGCGTTTCTCCGGCGGGAACGGGAGGCCTTGGGCCTCGGATGCGTGGCCCTGGCCCACCACGCCGACGATCAGGCCGAGACCGTTGTGTTTCGGCTCCTCCGAGGCGCCGGGCCCCGGGGGCTCGGGGGGATGGCCGAATGGTCTCCGCCGTTCCTGCGACCCCTCCTGGGAATCTGGCGGCGGGACCTGGAGGGGGTGGCCGCCGCGCGGGGATGGAGTTGGCGCGAGGATCCGTCGAACCTCTCGCCCCGGTTCACCCGCGTCCGGCTGCGGCGCGAGGTGCTGCCGCTCCTGGAAGCGGTACGGCCCGGGGCCAAGGGGGCGCTCCTTCGTTCGGCCGGCCTCATCGCCCGGGACGACCGGGTGCTCTCGGGGTGGGCCCGGGACTGGGCGGAGCGGTTCGCCGTTCGGGAACCCGAGGGGTGGCGGATCCCCGTCGGGGACCTGACGGGACTGCCCGACGCGGTCCGGTTTCGCGTCTACCTCGCCGCCTGGGTCCGGGTCGGGGCGGATCCCGCCCTTCTGGACCTCGGGCACCTTGAGGCGATCGACCGCCTTCTCGGGGCGGCCGGCCGGGAACGGTGGATCCCTGTCCCGGGCCCCGCGGCCGTGTGCCGGTGCTTCGGGGACCTCTGGTTCCTCCCCCGGCGGCCGGAGCCGAGACTTCCTACCCTGGAGTTGGCCGGGCCGGGGGCGCGCGCTTGGGCGGACGGCCGGTGCGAGGTCGTGTGGGTCGCTGGGTCACGGCCGGAGGCGCCGGCCGTGGCCGTTCCTGCCGGCCGGGGCGCCGGCGGCGTGAGGCTCCGCCCCCGGTTGCCGGGAGATCGGTTCAAGCGGGGCGGCCGGACCGCCAAGGTCAAGGACGCGCTCATGGAGGCGCGCCTCCCTTCGTGGCGCCGGGACGAAACCTGGGTGGTCGAGGATGGGGGGGGGATCTTCGGCCTCCTGGGGCCCTGGTTCTGGGCCGGGGCCGAGGACGGCCCGTCTTGGATCCGGCTGGCGGGTTCGTGAGTCCGGAGGGCGAAATCCGTTGTTGGAGCGCCGGCCCCTGTGCTAAGTTTCAGCGTTCTCCCCGATTCGTTTTCCCTGTTCCTGCAGACTTGGAGTCGTACCGGATGTCGATCGCGACCCGGCCCCAGCGGCCGTTCTTTCGCAACCTGGCCCTGTGGTTGCTCATCCTCCTCGTGTTGCTCCTGCTGTTCCAGTTGTTCCCCGGGAATCAGACGGTTCAGAGGAACATCACCTACTCCGATTTCCTGGAGGCGGTCGAAACCGGCCAGGTGAGCGAGGTTGTGCTCCAAGGACGCGAGGTCCAGGGGGTCATGACCGACCAGACCCCGTTTCGGACCTATCGGCCGGACGACCCGGATCTCGTGCGGATTCTCCGGGAGAACGGGGTGGCCATCACGGCAAAGCCCGAAAAGGACTCCCCCTGGTACGTTACGATCCTGATCTCCTGGTTCCCCATGCTTCTTTTGATCGGGGTGTGGATCTTTTTCATGCGCCAGATGCAGGCGGGCGGGGGGAAGGCCCTGAGCTTCGGCAAGAGCCGCGCCCGCATGCTCACCCCCGACGAGACCAAGGTGACCTTCGCCGACGTGGCCGGGATCGACGAGGCCAAGGAGGAGGTCGAGGAGATCATCGAGTTTCTCAAGAACCCAAAGAAGTTTACGAAGCTCGGCGGCCGCATCCCCAAGGGCGTGCTCCTCATGGGCCCCCCGGGCACGGGGAAGACGCTGCTCGCCAAGGCCATCGCCGGCGAGGCCGGGGTGCCGTTCTTCTCGATCTCCGGATCGGACTTCGTGGAGATGTTCGTGGGGGTGGGGGCAAGCCGGGTCCGCGACCTCTTTGTCCAGGCCAAAAAGCACGCCCCCTGCATCATCTTCATCGACGAGATCGACGCGGTGGGCCGCCACCGGGGCGCCGGCCTGGGGGGCGGCCACGACGAGCGCGAGCAGACCCTCAACCAGCTCCTGGTGGAGATGGACGGGTTCGAGTCGTCCGAGGGGGTGATCCTGATCGCCGCCACGAACCGGCCCGATGTCCTCGACCCGGCGCTCCTGCGGCCCGGCCGGTTTGACCGGCAGATCGTGATCCCCCGGCCCGACGTGCGGGGCCGGGAGGGGATTCTCAAAGTCCACGTGAAGGACGTTCCCCTGGCCGAAGACGTGGACCTGGAGACCCTGGCCCGGGGTACCCCGGGGTTCAGCGGGGCCGACCTGGAGAACCTGGTGAACGAGGCCGCCCTGGCCGCCGCCCGCCAGGGCAAGGATAAGGTCGGTATGGACGACTTCGAGAAGGCGAAGGACAAGGTGCTGATGGGGGCCGAGCGCCGGAGTCTCGTGCTCTCGGAGGAGGAGCGCCGGAACACAGCCTACCACGAGGCCGGCCACGCGCTCGTGGCGATGATGCTCCCCAATGCCGATCCCATCTACAAGGTTTCGATCATCCCCCGGGGCCGGGCGCTGGGCGTGACCCAGCAGCTTCCGATCGACGAGCGCCACACCTACACCCGGGAGTACTTGCTCGATCGCATCGCGGTGTTCCTCGGGGGACGGGCCGCCGAGGAACTCGCCGTGGGGCACCTCACGACGGGGGCGGGGGACGACATCGAGAAGGCCACCGAGATCGCCCGGCGCATGGTGTGCAAATGGGGCATGAGCGACCGCCTCGGGCCGCTCACCTTCGGCAGGGAGGAGGAGCAGATCTTTCTCGGGAAGGAGCTCGCCACCCACCGGGACTACTCGGAGCGCACGGCCGAGGAGATCGACGAGGAGGTCAAGCGGATCGTGCGGGAGAACCTGGAGCGGGCCCGCACCCTGCTCTCCGAAAATCGGGATCGGCTGGACGCGCTGGCCAAAGCGCTCCTGGAGCGGGAGGTGCTCGTCGGCGAAGAGATCCAGGCGATCGTGGGCGCCGCCCCGGCTTCGGAGCAAGGATCCGGTGGTGGGGAAGGGGGAGGGCCCGACTCGGGCGGCGAGGAGAAGCCCGGGTCGTCTCCGGCCGAAACAAAGGAAGCGGGCCGCACGCGACCTCCCAAGGACCCCCGCCAGCCCGAGTTGTTTGGCTAGGGGGCAAGGGAACCGTCGGGGAACCACGGAGGACGCGGAGAGGACCGGCGGGTTCGGGCCGCCGGGGGAGCGTGCGCCCACGGGACTCGGGGCGGGGGAGCGACCCTCGGACCCGATACGGACCGAAACCCCGTCGGCGGAGTCGTGGTTCCCGGAATGCCGTCGCCGGACCGACGCTTGATGGTATCTATTTGATATGCAAGGATGTTTCCGCCTAGCCGCCTAGCCAGGAGGATGTTTCCCGTGTACCACTTGCGCGTCATGGACCTTGCGGATCCCGGGCGGGCCCGGGCCGAGTTGGAACGGGTGGGGGCCGACGCGGCCGGGGTGGCGCGGATGATCGACAAGGCCGGGTTCCTGGCGATCCGGGTCGAGGGCCTGAGGTCCCCGGCGGCGAACATCCTGAAGCAGGAGATGCTCTCCCTGGGGGGCGATGCCGCCGTGGCCCGGGGCGTGGTGAACTGCTCGGCCGAGCGGTCCGACGCGATCATCCTGGGGACCCGGAAGCAGGTGCGCCGGCTCGTTCGGAAGCTCCGGCCCCAACCGTTCGGGCTCAAGCGGTTGGCAGACGAGCTCCAGGCGCTGCTGGGGGCCGGGGAGCCCGTGGAGTTCCGCTGGCACGGCGGGACGCTCCGCCTCGACGCCCGCCCCCTGGTGATGGGCATCCTCAACGTCACCCCCGATTCGTTCTCGGACGGGGGCGAGTTCTTCGACCGCGAGGCCGCCCTGGACCGGGCCCTGGCCATGGTGGAGGAGGGCGCCGACCTTCTGGACGTGGGCGGCGAGAGCACCCGGCCCGGCGCCCCGCCGGTGTTCCAGGACGAGGAGGAGCGCCGGGTCCTTCCCGTGATCGAACACCTGGCCCACCGGGTGGGGGTGGCGATCTCGGTCGACACCTACAAAGCGGCCGTGGCCCGGAAGGCCGTGGACGCAGGCGCCGCCATCGTCAACGACGTGAGCGGGCTTCGGATGGACCCCGAGATGGCCCGGGCGGTGGCGGAGACCGGGGCGGGCCTCGTGGTCATGCACATGCGGGGCGACCCCCGCACCATGCAGTCCGACACCACGTACGACGACCTCGTGGGCGAGATCTTCCGGGCGCTCGAGGAAAGCGTCGACCGGGCCGTCGAGGCCGGGGTGGACCGGAGCCGGGTTTGGATCGATCCAGGGATCGGGTTCGGGAAGAGCGCCGGCCAGAACCTCGTGCTCCTGCGGCGGCTGGGGGAGTTCCGGTCCCTCGGGTGCCCGGTTCTCGTGGGCGCGAGCCGCAAATCCTTCATCGGGAAGACCCTGGGCATCGACGATCCCAAGGACCGGCTGGAGGGCTCGTTGGCCGCGGCGGTTCTGGCGGTGGCCGGGGGCGCCAGGGTCCTGCGGGTCCACGACGTGCGCGCCACCCGGCGCGCGGCGGATCTGGCGTGGGCGGTGTGTAGCGCCGAAGAGGAGTGACGGTTGCTCGACCTCTTGAGCGGGCTGCGGGTGCAGGATGTGGTGGACATCCTGCTCGTGGCGTTCGTGATTTACCGGATTTTCCTCCTGCTCAAGGGGACCCGTGCGCTGCAGATCCTGGTCGGGCTCGCGATCCTGGTCGTCGCCTACGTGGGGAGCCAGGTGTTCGAGCTCTTCACCCTGCACTGGCTTTTGAACGCCTTCCTCTCGTCCATCATCCTCGTCATCGTGGTGCTCTTCCAAAACGAGATCCGACGGGCCCTGGCGCACGTGGGTATGAACCCGTTTCTCGGGGGCCGCGAAGGGGCCCAGGAGGCCGCGGTGATCGAGGAGTTGATGCGGGCCGCCGTGAGCCTCGCGAACAAGCGGATCGGGGCCCTGATCGTGCTGGAACGCGACACCCGGCTCGACGACCAGGTGGAGAAGGGGGTCGCGCTCGATGCCCTGGTGTCGCGGGAGCTCCTCCAGGCGATCTTTTTGCCCTACTCCCCGATTCACGACGGCGCCGTGGTGGTCCGGGGCCGGAGGATCCTGTGGGCGGGATGCTTGCTGCCGCTCACCACCCGGTCCGACCTGGACAAAGACTTCGGCACCCGACACCGGGCGGCCATCGGGCTCACCGAGGAAACAGATGCCGTGGTGATCGTGGTGAGCGAGGAGCGCGGGGCGATCTCGGTGGCCGTGAACGGCCGGGTGACCCGGGACCTCGACGGCGCCACCCTGCGCAAGGTGCTCCTCAATCTGTTTCGGGTGGGGGAGGCGGCCGTGCGGGGCGAGAAGGCCAAGGCGAAGGTCCGGCGCGTGGAGGTCCGGCCTTGAGGCTCAGTTGGCGGGCGTGGCTGACCGAGAACTGGGGCCTCAAGCTCCTGTCTTTAGGGTTTGCGGTGCTCCTGTGGATGTTCGTGGTGGGGGAGAAGCGAAGCGAGGTGAGCCTCACGGTTCCCCTGGAGCTCACCGGCATCCCCTCCGACCGGGTGGTGGTGAGCCCCGTGCCCGAGGCGATCCGGGTCCGGGTCAACGGGCCCCGGACCCTCCTGGCCGCCATCGATCCGGCGAAGCTACGGGTGTCCCTCGATCTGGAGGGGGTGCAGCCGGGGATCAGCTCGTTCGAGATTCTGCCCTCGCGGCTCAACCTGCCCCGGGGCGTCGACGTGACGTACATCTCCCCCTCGGTGATCACGGTCGACGTGGACCGCCGGGTGGAGAAGACCGTGCGGGTGAAGCCGCGGCTCCGGGGAAGCCCGGCCGAAGGGTTCGAGGTCGTGTCCGTGGAGGCCGAGCCCGCCGAGGTGCGGGTGAGCGGGGCCGAGCGCGCCCTTCGCGCCTTGACAGAAGTGCCCACCGAACCGGTGGACGTCGCGGGGGCCACCGGGGGGCTCACCCGCCCCGTGGGGCTCGCGTTCCCCGATCCCACGATCCGGCCCCTGGACGCGACCAGCGTGAAGGTCACCGTGGCGATCCGGGAGGTCGTGGCGGAGCGGGAGTTCCTGGGGATCCCGGTGCTGCCCGGGCCCGCTGGGGACACCCTCGTGCCCCCAGCGGTTCGGGTCAAGATCCGGGGGCCGGTCCGGGCGGTGGCCCGGATCGTGCCCGAGGACATCCGGGTGCGGGCCGAGCCGGGGGGCCCCGGCCCGGTCCGCGTGGTGGTGGAGGCCCCGGCCTCCGTAGAGGTGGTGGAGGTCGCCCCCAACACGGTGGAGCGCATCGTGGAGCCGCCGTCGGAGGCGCCCGGGGAACCGCAGGAGCAGGCCATGCCCTCGGCACCGGCCGAATCCGCCGCAGAGGGACAACCCCCCGTCGCGCCGGAATGAGGCCCGCCGTGACGGGGCGGGGGCAGGCTCCCGATCGTGCCCCCTTTGGGTTTGAGACGTTCTGCTTTCCAGCTTTCTAGCTTTCCAGCCGTCGGCTGTGCAGGAGGACGGGGCAATGGGACGGAAATTGTTCGGAACGGACGGAATCCGGGGCGTCGCCAACATCGAGCCCATGACCGCCGAGATGATGGTGCGGTTGGGCCGGGCCGCGGCCCACGTGTTCAAGGAGCGCAAGAGCGGCCGCCACCGGATCGTGATCGGCAAGGACACCCGGCTTTCGGGCTACATGCTCGAAAACGCCCTCGCCTCGGGAATCTGCTCGATGGGGGTCGACATTCTGCTCGTGGGCCCGCTGCCCACCCCGGGGATCGCGTTCATCACCTCGAGCATGCGGGCCGACGCCGGGGTGGTGATCTCGGCCTCCCACAACCCGTATCAGGACAACGGCATCAAATTTTTCGACCGCGACGGGTTCAAGCTGCCCGACGAGGTGGAGGCCGAGATCGAGGCCCACCTGTTCAACGGCGAACTTGACCACGTGCGGCCCACGGCCGAGGAGGTGGGCAAGGCGTTCCGGGTGGACGACGCGGTGGGCCGGTACGTGGTGTACCTTAAAAGCACCTTCCCCTCCCACCTCACCCTCGAGGGGATCCGGATCGTGGTGGACTGCGCGAACGGCGCCGCCTACCGGGTGGCCCCGGCCGTGTTCGAGGAGCTCGGCGCCGAGGTCATCCCGATCGGGATCCACCCGGACGGATCCAACATCAACGCCGGCTGCGGGAGTCTCCACCCCGAATGCGTGGCCCAGGAGGTGCGGGCCCGGGGTGCCCACCTGGGAATCGCCCTCGACGGGGATGCCGACCGGGTGATCGTGGTGGACGAGCACGGAAACGAGGTGGACGGGGACCACATCATGGCGATCTGCGCCCGGGACCTCCAGGCCCGGGGCCGGCTCAAGGGCGGGGCCGTGGTGGCCACGGTCATGAGCAACCTGGGCCTGGAGCGGTCGCTCGCCGAGGTGGGACTCGGGCTCGTGCGCACCCAGGTGGGGGACCGGTACGTGGTGGAACGGATGCGGGTCGACGGGTACAACTTCGGGGGCGAGCAGTCCGGGCACCTCATCTTCCTCGATCACGCCACCACGGGCGACGGGGTTCTGGCCGCGCTCCAGCTCCTGGCGGTGGCGGTGGGCTCGGGGAAGCCCCTCTCTGAACTCGCCCGGGTGATGGAGGCCGTGCCCCAGGTGCTCCAGAACGTGCGGGTGCGGGAAAAGCGGCCGGTGGAAGACCTGCCGGGGGTCCAGCGGGCCATCCGGGCCGTGGAGGCCGAGCTCGGCAAGGACGGTCGGGTGCTGGTGCGCTACTCGGGCACCGAGCCCAAACTCCGGGTGATGGTGGAGGGGGACGACGAGGACCGGATCCGGGCCATGGCGGCCGAGATCTGCGAGGCCGTGCGCCGCGAGATCGGGGAGGAGGCTGCATGATCCGGCTCGGGGTGAACATCGATCACGTGGCCACGGTCCGCCAGGCCCGCCGCATCCGGGAGCCCGACCCGGTGTGGGCCGTGGTGCTGGCCGAGCTCGGGGGGGCCGACCAGATCACCCTCCACCTCCGGGAGGACCGGCGGCACATCCAGGACGAGGACTTGGAGCGGGTGCTGGCCACGGCCAGCGTGCCGGTGAACCTGGAGATGGCCGTGACCGACGAGATGCTCCGGATCGCGGCGGCCCGGCGGCCCCACTCGGCGACCCTGGTCCCCGAGAAACGCGAGGAAATCACCACGGAGGGGGGGCTCGACGTGGCCGGCCAGGCCGAGGCGGTCCGCCGCGCGGTGGACACCCTCGCCGCGGCCGGGATCCGGGTGAGCCTGTTCATCGACCCGGACCCCCGGCAGGTGGAGGCCTCGGTGCGCACGGGCGCCCGGGCCGTGGAGCTCCACACCGGGGCGTTCTGCGAGGCCTGGGGCACGCCGGCGGCCGCCGCCGAGCTCGAGCGGCTCCGGAGCGCGGCCCGACTCGCGGCCGAGGCGGGGCTCGCGGTGCACGCGGGCCACGGCCTCAACGTGCGAAACGTGCGGCCGGTGGCCCGGATCCCCCAGGTGGAGGAGCTCAACATCGGCCACTCCCTCGTGGGCCGGGCCATCTTCGTGGGGCTCCAGGCCGCGGTGGCCGAGATGAAGGCGATCCTCGCCGAGGAGGCGGCCCGCCGGTGATCCGGGGGATGGGCTCCGACCTGGTGGAGGTCCGCCGGATCGCGGCGGCCCTCGATCGCCACGGCGAACGGTTCCTGCGGCGGGTGTTTCGGCCGGGGGAGGAGCGCCGGGACGGGACGGTGCTGCCCCCCGAGTCCCTGGCCGCCCGGTTCGCCGCCAAGGAGGCGGTGCTGAAGGCCCTGGGGACCGGTTGGTCCGCCGGGGTGCGTTGGACCGACGTGGAGGTGACCGGAGGCCGGGGCCAACCGCCGGCGGTCCGGCTCCACGGGGGGGCCCTGCGACGGGCCGAAGCGCTGGGGGCCGCCCGGATCCACCTGAGCCTAAGTCACGACGGGGGCCTGGCGCTCGCCTTCGCCGTGCTGGAGGGGGAGGCCGGGCCGGGCCGCTGACGGGGGCCCGTCTCCGAGGCGGAGCAAGGCGCGCTCCCCCTCCCCCTGTCCCCCTCCCGCCAGGGGAGGGGGGACTCGATGCCACCACGGGTACCACCGAAGACCCTCTCCCCCACAGGGGGAGAGGGGCAGGGTGAGGGGGCCCGGGACGAAGGCCCGAAAGAAGGGGTGCCACGGCTCGAACGCCGCTCCCACAGGGTGGTATGGCTGATGACGCCGAAATCTAGAATGTTTTTGGCCGCCTAGCCGCCAAGCATCCCAGCTGCTTAGCTCGGAAATGCCATGCTCGAACTCCTGACCGCCAAAGAGATGAAGTCCCTCGACACCTGGACGATCCAGGAGGTCGGGATCCCGGGCCCGGTGCTCATGGAGACCGCCGGCCGGGGGGTGGTGCGGGCGCTTCTCGACCGCTTCGCGGGCGCGGCGGGCCGGGGCCCGGTCGTGGTGGTGTGCGGCCGCGGCAACAACGGGGGCGACGGGTTCGTGGTGGCCCGGTGTCTGCAGAACCAGGGGGTCGACGTGACCGCGGTGCTCCTGGGCTCCCGGGACCAGGTGGGCGGGGATGCGGCGGTCCACCTCGGCGCCCTCCTGGGCTTGGGCGGGCGCCTGGTGGAGGTGGCCGAGGCGGACGAGGCCGCGGCGGCCGCCCGGGTCCGGGGGGCCGCCCTCGTCGTGGACGCGGTGCTGGGCACGGGGCTGCGGGCCGAGGTCCAGGGGCTCGCGGCCCGGGCCATCGGCTGGATGAACGAGGCGCCGGCGCCGGTGGTGAGCGTGGACATCCCCTCGGGGGTCGACTCCGACACCGGGGCCGTTCGCGGGGCGGCCGTGAGGGCCGACCTCACGGTGACCTTCGCCTGGCCCAAGCGGGGCCACTTCCTGTTTCCCGGCGCCGGGCTGCGCGGAGAGCTCGCGGTGGTGGACATCGGGATCCCCCGGTCCGGGGTGGGCCGGGTCGGGCCCGAGGTCACCCTGATCGACCCCGAAGATCTCGCGGGGCTCGTGTGCCGCCCCCCCGACGCCCACAAGGGCACCCTGGGCCGCGTGTGGGTGGTCGGGGGGAGTTGGGGAAAGACCGGGGCCCCCGGGCTCGCGGCGGTGGGGGCGCTGCGGGCCGGCGCAGGGCTCGCCACCGTGGCCTCCCCCGGTGGGCTCGGGATCGAGGCCCGGCTGCCCCTGGAGGTCATGACCCACCCGGTGGGCGAGGGGCTCGACTGGCCGGCCGGGGCCTGGGAGGCACTGGCGGGGGAGCCCGCCCACGCCTGGGTGGTGGGTCCGGGCCTTGGCACGGGGGAGAACGCCGGGCGGCTGGTGGGGGCGCTCCTGGAGCGGGCGGAGGGCCCCTGCGTGGTGGACGCCGACGCCCTGAACCTTCTGGCCGCGGCCGGAACGCCCCGCCTGGGCCCGGACCGGGTGCTCACCCCCCATCCCGGGGAGGCGGCCCGGCTTCTCGGCCGGCCCACGGCCGGGGTGCAGGCCGACCGGGTGGGGGCGGCCAAGGCCCTGGTCGAGCGCACCGGGGCGGTGGTGGTGCTCAAGGGGGCGGGAACCCTGGTGGCGGCGCCCGGGGAACGGGTCTGGCTCGTGGCCGCCGGGAACCCCGGCATGGCCACGGCCGGCACGGGGGACGTGCTGGCCGGGGTGATCGGGGCGCTCCTGGCGCGGGGGCTGGCGCCCTTCGACGCGGCCCGGCTGGGGGCCTGGGTCCACGCGGCGGCCGGCGACGCGGCCGCGGCGGCGGGCGTGGAGGGCCGGATGGCCGGAGACCTCCTGGCCCGCCTGCCCGAGGCGATGGCTCGGATCGGGTCGGTTGCGGCCCCGCCGCCGGGCCGGGACCGGTGGTTCCCCCCGGCCGGCGTGCCAGGTGCCAGAGGACGGAAGACAGAAGACAGAAGACAGAAGACAGGGGGGCTGACATCCGTCCTCTGAATTCTGATCCCTGATACCCGAGGCTGCTCCCACGGGGTGGGACGGACCGCAACGCGGGAGTCGCCCGGCGTTTAGCGTCCCAGCCTCCCAGCCGACGAAGGAGCAACGATGAAAACCGCTCGTGACATCATGACCCGCGACGTGCTCACGGTGCGTCCCGACACCCCGCTCAAGGAGTTGAGCCGGCTCTTCATCGAAAAGAAGGTGAGCGGGTTTCCGGTGGTGGACGAGAAGGGGAGTCTCAGGGGGGTGGTGACCGAGAGCGACCTCCTCCATCAGAACCAGCGGCTTCACATCCCCACGGCCATCACGATCTTCGACGCGGTGATCGTGCTGGGAAGCTCCAAGAAGCTCGAGGAGGAGCTCCGGCGCATGGCGGCCACCACGGTCGAGGAGATCATGACCCCGGACCCGGTCACCGTGACCGAGGACACCCCGGTAGAGGAGGTGGCCCGGATCATGGCCGAGCGCCACATCCACACCCTGCCCGTGCTCGACGCCAAGGGCCGGCTCGTGGGCGTGATCGGCAAGGTGGACGTGATCCGGGCCATGGGTGGGGGATGAGGGCTTCGTTTGTTTCCCGCGGCCCCGAGGACACGCTGGCGCTCGGCGAGGTCGTGGGCGAGGCGGCCCGGCCGGGGCTGGTCGTGGGGCTCTCGGGCGACCTGGGGGCCGGGAAGACCGTCTTCACGAAGGGCATCGCCAAGGGGTTGGGGTGCCCCCGGTGGCAACGGGTCACGAGCCCCACCTTCACGCTCCACAACGAGTATGCGGGTCGGCTGCGGCTCCACCACCTGGATCTTTACCGGCTGGCCGAAGGGGGGGCCCTGGGAGATGCGGGCCTGGACGAGGTGTTGTATGGGCCGGACGTGTGCGTGGTAGAATGGCCCGACTTGTTTCTTGCGGAATTTCCGGAGGATCGGCTCATGGTGCGGCTCGATTGCCCCGGAGGGGCCGGGGACGTGCGGCACGTCGATATGACGGCTTCCGGCTCCACGAGTGAGGCCGTGCTTCGGGCGGTCGTGGCGCGGGTCGAGGCGCGTTTGCGGAGGGAGGTTCTCGATGGAGATGTATGACGTGGCGGTGTTGGGGGGAGGCCCGGGCGGGTACGTGGCGGCGATCCGCGGCGGGCAACTGGGGGCCAAGGTGTGCGTGGTGGAGGAGGCCAGTCTCGGGGGCACCTGCCTCAACCGGGGCTGCATCCCCTCGAAGGCGTTCTACGAGAGCGCCTCGCGGGTGTTGGCGGTCCGGAACGGGGCCGAGTTCGGAATCCGCGCGGCGTTCGAGGGGTTTGATCTCGGGGCCTGCGTGGCCCGGAAGAACCGGGTGGTGGGCACCCTGGTGGGAGGCGTGCAAAAGCTCCTGCAGGGGTACGGCGTGGACGTTGTGCAGGGCCGGGGCACGCTCACCGCGGCCGACGCGATCCAGGTCCGGACCCCCGACGGGTCGAGCCGGGTGGTGCGGGCCCGCAACGTGATCGTGGCCACCGGGTCGCGGCCGGCGAGCCTTCCGGGCATTCAACCCGACGGGGTTCGCATCCACACGAGCGACTCCATCTGGGATCTCGAAACCCTCCCCCAGCGGCTCGCAATCGTGGGCGGGGGCGTGATCGGGTGCGAGCTCGCGTACATGTTCGCGGCCTTCGGTTGCCGGGTGACCGTGATCGAGGCTCTGGGCCGGATTCTGGCCACCGAGGAGAAGGAGGCGTCCCGGACGGTGCACCGGAGCCTCGAGGCCCTGGGGGTGGAGATCCGCACCGGGGTCAAGGTGGCCGGGGCCGAGGCGGGCTCCTCCGAGGTCGGCGTGGCCCTGGAGGGGGGGGACCGGGTGCTCGCGGACTGCGCCGTGGTGGCCGTGGGACGGGTGCCGGCCAGCGAGGGGATCGGGCTCGAGGACCTGGGGGTGGAAACCGACGAGCGGGGCCGGATCCGGGTGAACGACGAGATGGAAACCACGGTGCCCGGGGTGTACGCCGTGGGCGACGTGGTGGGCCAGTATCTCCTGGCCCACGTGGCCACGAGCGAGGCGCTGGTGGCCATGCACAACAGCCTGGGCAAGAAGTACTGGATGGATTACTCCATCGTGCCCTATGCCGTGTTCACGAAGCCCGAGGTCGCCTCGGTGGGCGCGAAGGAGGACGAGCTCAAGGCGAGCGGCACCCCCTACAAGGTGGGCCGGTTCTCCTTCGGCGCGAGCGGCAAGGCCCTGTGCATGGGCGAACCCGAGGGGTTCATCAAGATCCTGTCCCACGAGGACACGGGCCGGATCCTCGGGGCGACCATCGTGGGGGCCCACGCCTCCGACATCGTGGGCGAGATCGCCGTGGCCATGCGCATGGAGGCCTCCCCGGGCGACATCGTGACGACGATCCATGTTCACCCCACCATCAGCGAGGTGATCCTGGAGGCGAGCGAGGACACCATGGGGCTCTCCATCCACCGGATGGCCCGGCGTAGGAGGGAGCAGGGCTGATATGGCGTTGATCGTCCAAAAATACGGAGGGACGTCGGTCGGCGATCTCGACCGGATCCGCAACGTGGCCCGGCGGGTGGCTCGGTACCGGTCCGAGGGCCATGGCGTGGTCGTGGTGGTGTCGGCCATGGCGGGCACCACGGACCGGCTGCTTTCGATGGCCCACGAACTAGCGGAACTCCCGGACGAGCGGGAGCTCGACGTGCTCTTGGCCACCGGGGAACAGGTGACCATCGCGCTCCTCTCGATGGCCCTAAACGCCATGGGGGTGCCGGCGGTGTCGATGACCGGGTTCCAGTGCCGGGTGCTCACCGACAGCGCCCACACGAAGGCCCGGATCTCCCAGGTGGAAACCGACGGCATCCGGAAAGCCCTGGCCGAGGGCAAGGTGGTGGTGATCGCGGGGTTCCAGGGGGTGGACCCCAACACCGGGAACATCACCACCCTGGGCCGGGGCGGCTCCGACACGAGCGCCGTGGCCGTGGCGGCGGCGCTCAACGCGGACGCGTGCGAGATCTACACCGACGTGGACGGGGTGTACACCACGGACCCCAACGTGTGCGACCGCGCCCGCAAGCTCAAACGCATCTCCTACGACGAGATGTTGGAGTTGGCGAGCGTGGGGGCCAAGGTGCTCCAGATCCGGTCCGTGGAGTTCGCCAAGAAGTACAAGGTGCCGATACATGTGCGCTCGTCGTTCTCGGACGACGAGGGCACCTGGGTGGTGGAGGAGACGGAAGACATGGAACAGGTGGTGGTGGCCGGTGTGGCGTACGACCGCAACGAGGCCAAGGTGAGCGTGCGGGGGGTTCCGGACCGGCCCGGCATCGCGGCCAAGATCTTCGGCGCCCTGGCCGAGCGGAACATCGTGGTGGACATGATCGTGCAGGACGTGGGGGAGGGCGAGCGGGCGTCGATTACGTTCACCGTGCCCAAGGCCGACCTCAAGCGGGCCCTAGCCGTGATCGAACCGGTGGCTAAGGAGCTCGGCGCCACCCACGTGGAGGCCGACACGGGCATCGCCAAGATCTCCATCGTGGGGGTTGGCATGCGGAGCCACGCCGGCGTGGCCGCCAAGATGTTCGAGACCCTGGCCCGCGAGGGCATCAACGTGCTGATGATCTCCACCTCGGAGATCAAGGTGTCCTGCGTGGTGGAGGAGAAGTACACGGAGCTCGCGGTGCGTGTGCTCCACAACGCCTTCGGGCTCGACAAGGAGAACGGCGCCGCCTAGCCGCCGAAGCCCTTCGGAACCCGTTCCGACGGGCGGACCTCCCGGTTCCGCCCGTTCGCGTACGGGCCATCGGAGGTCACACGACAAAGGACAGGGGACGGTCCCGCGGGGGGCGAGGACGCTCGCGGCATCCTGCCTGGCGCTTGCCCGCTGCGTGCCGGCCTCCGGCACAACGCGGACTTCGAGAGGTCGGGTCGCACCGCGTTTCCGGAGGGGGATCGGTTTTCGCTTCCCGGCTTCCTAATGAGGCGTTCCCGAAATCACGTAGTAATTCCAAGGGGTGGGGCT
>NZ_BAAHXI010000071.1:0-20060 GCF_054656955.1 Deferrisoma palaeochoriense | reverse complement strand
CCCCGCCCCGCGGCCCCGCTCCCCCCCGCCGCGAGAGCGCGCTTTATACCCCCCTCCCCAACCCCTGTCAACACCCCCCGTCCGACTTTTTTCACTCACACCAAACAAGCCCCGATGTCCCTTGCGGTTTTGCCCCTCCCCAGGACCAAGGGACGAAAGGGACACAAGGGACCCAAGGGGCGGGGGGCGTGCCGGCCACGGGGCTACCAGAGCAAGGTCCCGATGCGGCCCAGGCGGGGCAGGTGGCGCTCCGAGTCCCAAGACCAGTAGATGATGAACGCCTTCCCGCGGATCCGAGCGTCCTCCACGAACCCCCAGAAGCGGCTGTCGTAGCTTCGGTCGCGGTTATCGCCCATGACGAAGTAGCTTCCGGGGGGCACCTTCACCGGCCCGAAGTTGTCCCGGCGCTCGAACCCCTCCGGGAGGGTCAGGGGATCCACGTGCACCCCCCAGGGATCCTCGATGGCCTTCCCGTTGATGAAGATCTTCTTGTCGCGGATTTCCACCGTGTCGCCGGGTTCGCCGATGATCCGCTTGATGAAGTCCTTGGTGTCGTCCACCGGGTAGGCGAACACCACGATGTCCCCCCGTTTGGGGGGCCGGATCCGGAGGATCCGCTTGTCCGTGTACGGGATCCGGATGCCGTAGAGGAACTTGTTCACCAGGAGGTGGTCCCCGATCTGGAGCGTCGGGAGCATGGACCCCGAGGGGATCTTGAAGGCCTGGACCACGGCACCCCGGATCGCGACGGCCAGCAGGATCGCCACGACCAGGGCCTCGGCATATTCTGGAATCTTCTCCCAAGAGTCGCCTCTTTCCTGCTGCGGCAGATATTTCAGTGCGCAGACGGCAAGAATCGCTCCCAAAAAATAGAGAACGGTCCCCCCCCTGCGCCCGCCTCCCACCGATCGAAACACAGCACCACTATCACCCCCCGACAAAAACCAGGCCAAACCAATAGCAAGGCCACACCACACTAGATAATACTTTGAAAAAATCTCCTCCGCCCTTGAACATGGCTCCTTCCAGTGGTCAACAGCATACCCCAATAAAACGAACCCAGCTGCAATAAAGAATAACAGCAATACCGGACTGAGCTTTTGATATTGAGGCACCCGAAGCATAAAGTTCAGTAGAGAAAAGATCAGCCCCCCGCTGACAAGGGCTGTCCCTCCCCACAAGTATGCTTTTCTTTTTCGTTCGGTCCACTCGGCCGCGCTCATTCGTCACCCACCTTGAGGATCGCCAGGAACGCCTCCTGGGGAATCTCCACCCGACCCACCTGCTTCATGCGCTTCTTTCCTTCCTTTTGCTTCTCCAAGAGCTTTCGCTTCCGGGTGATGTCGCCGCCGTAGCACTTGGCCGTGACGTTCTTCCGCAGCGGCTTCACGTTGGTCCGTGCGATCACCCGGGAGCCGATGGCCGCCTGGATGCTCACCTCGAAGAGCTGGCGGGGGATCAACTCCTTCATCTTCCGGGTGAGCTCGCTACCCCGGTGGTAGGCCTTGTCCCGGTGCACGATCACGCTCAGCGCGTCCACCGGCTCGCCGTTCACGAGGATGTCGAGCTTCACCAGATCGGACGGCCGGTACTCCAGGAACTCGTAGTCCAGCGACGCGTATCCCCGGGACACGGTTTTCAGCCGGTCGTAAAAATCGAGCACGATCTCCCCGAGGGGAAGCTCGAACTCGAGCTGCACCCGGCTGCGGCCGTGGTAGAGGAGATTGCGCTGGATGCCCCGGCGGTCGATGCACAGCTTCATCACGTCACCCACGTACTCGTCGGGCACGTGGATCGTGGCCACCACGAACGGCTCCTCGATGCGGGCGAGCAGGTTCGCCGGCGGCAGGCTCGCCGGGTTTTCGACCTCCACGACCGTGCCGTCGGTTTTGACCGCCCGGAACCGAACCGTGGGGGCCGTGGTGATGAGATCGAGCCCGAACTCCCGCTCCAGTCTCTCCTGCACGATCTCCATGTGCAGGAGCCCCAAAAACCCGCACCGGAACCCAAAGCCCAGGGCCTGGCTCACCTCCGGTTCGAACCGAAAGCTCGCGTCGTTCAACCTGAGCTTCTCCAGGGCGTCCCGCAGGGCGTCGTAGTCGGCCGGGTCCTGGGGGTAGAGGCCGCTGAACACCATGGGGCGGACCTCCTGGAACCCCGGCAGGGCCTCGGCGGCCGGCCGCTCCGCGGCCGTGATCGTGTCGCCGATCTTGACCTCGCGAACCTCCTTCACCCCGGCGATCACGAACCCCACCTCCCCGGTCCCCAGCTCCGGAACCTCCTGGGGACGGGGCAGGAACACCCCCACCCGCTGCACCTCGAACTCCCGGCCCGTGGCCATGAACCGGATCCTCCCGCCGCGGCGCACGGCCCCGTCCACCACCCGCACCACGGCCACGACCCCCTGGTAGGCGTCGTACCAGGAATCGAAGATGAGGGCCCGCAAGGGCGCCTCGGGGTCGCCCTTCGGCGGAGGGATCCGGCGCACGATGGCTTCCAGCACCTCCTCGGTGCCAATCCCCTGTTTGGCGCTTGCGAGCACCGCGTCGCTCGCGTCGAGGCCGATGATCTCCTCGATCTCGGCCTTCACCTCGTCGGGCCGGGCCCGGTCGAGATCGATCTTGTTCAGAACCGGTACGATCTCGAGGTCGTTTTCCACCGCCAGGTAAACGTTGGCGAGAGTCTGGGCCTCCACCCCTTGGCTCGCGTCCACCACCAGGATGGCGCCCTCGCAGGCCGCGAGGCTCCGGGACACCTCGTAGGAGAAGTCCACGTGTCCCGGCGTATCGATCAGGTTCAGCACGTAGTCCTGGCCGTCGGCGGCCCGGTAGGTGAGGCGCACGGTCTGGGCCTTTACGGTGATACCCCGCTCCCGCTCGATCTCCAGGGTGTCGAGCATCTGGTCGCGGGCCTCCCGCTCGGTCACGGCCCCGGTCCGTTCCATCAGGCGGTCCGCGAGCGTGCTCTTGCCGTGATCCACGTGCGCGATGATGCTGAAATTGCGGATGCGTTCCTGCGGCGTCATGCGCCCATGTTCTCCTTCGCGAGGATGGCCGCCCCCACCACCCCGGCATCGTCTCCCAACAGGGAGGCGGCCCACCGGAACCGCTCCAGCGGACGCGAAAACGCCCGCCGTCTTAGTTCTCTCCGGGCGTGGGGCTCGATCAGATCCCAGGCCCCGGCGAGCCCGCCCCCGATCACCATCCGGTCCAGATTGAGGAGGTTCACGAGTCCGGCCGCCGCGACGCCCACGGCCGCCCCGGCCCGGGCGAACACCTTCCGCGCCCTCGGGTCCCCGGCCCGGGCGGCCCCGGCGACGGCCGCGGCCCCTCCCTCCGTTGGGACGCCGGCCGCGCGGGCGGCCGCCACCACCGCCGTGGCCGAGGCGTACACCTCCAGGCAGCCCCGGGCCCCGCACCGGCAGCGCGGCCCGCCGGGGCGAAGCGGCATGTGCCCCACCTCCCCCGCCGTGCCGTCGGGGCCCCGGTACAGGGCCCCGTCAAGGATCAGTCCCCCCCCGACCCCCGTGCCGAGGGTCATCACCAGGAGCGCCCGGGCCCCCCGGCCCGCCCCCTTGGCCCACTCGCCCACGGCAATCGCGTTCACATCGTTTTCCACCCGCACGGGCAACCCTAGCGCCCGGCAAAGGTCGCCGCCGACCTCGCGGCCGTTGAGCGCTGGGAGGTTGGGCGCCACGGCCACCCGCCCCCGGTCCGGGTCGACGAGGCCGGGCACCCCGATCCCCACCCCCGCCGCGGCCCCCGGCCCCGGGGCGACCTGAGCAACCCCCTCGGCGATGGCCCGAAGCAGCTCCTCGTAGGTCCAGTCTCCCCCGGATCTCCGCCACCGTTTGCGGACCCGCATCGAACGGTCCAAGGCAGCGATCCGGAGGTTGCTGCCCCCGAGATCGACCCCCACCCAGATTCCCTGGCGCTCCACCGTCGCCTCCCGGCCGTGCCCGTGCCCCCGCGCCGCGCAAGAGGCGCGAGTCTAGCAGCGGGGCGTCTCGTGGGTAAAGCAGCGCCGCCACCCGGCGCTTTGACACGCTTTCCCCCCCGGTGTTATCAACCGATCCGTGCCCCCGCCCGGCGCCGCGCCCTTCCGGGGGAGACCGAAACGACCCACCGCGGGGACGACCCCGCCACGGAGGTTCCGACATGAAAATCGCGATCAGCGGAAAAGGGGGGGTGGGGAAAACAACCTTGGCCGGCTGTCTGGCCCGGTTCCTCGCGGACCAGGGGCAGACGGTGCTCGCCATCGACGCCGACCCCGACTCCAACCTGCCCTCGGCCGTGGGCGTGCCCCCCGAACGGCTCGCCGAGATCCAGCCCCTCGCCGCCATGAAGGACCTGGTGGCCGAGCGCACCGGCGCCCAGCCCGGAACCATGGGGGGCATGTTCAAGCTCAATCCCAAGGTGGACGACATTCCGGACCGGTTCTGCCTGGAGCACAACGGGGTGCGGCTCCTCACCCTGGGCACCGTACCGAAGGGCGGGGGCGGGTGTCTGTGCCCCGAGAGCACCCTCCTTCGGGTGCTCATGCGCCACCTCATGGTGGGCCGCGGCGAGACGGTGATCGTGGACATGGAGGCCGGCCTCGAGCACCTGGCCCGGGGGAGCACCGAGAGCATGGACGCCTTCGTCGTGGTGGTGGAACCCGGCCAGAGGGCCATCCAGACGGCCCACCAGATCCGGCGGCTCGCCACGGACCTGGGCGTCAAGGAGGTGCTCGTGGTGGGGAACAAGGTCCGGGACGAGGAGGACCGGGAGGTCATCGCCCGCGGGGTCGCCCCCATGCCGGTGCTGGGCCACCTCAGCCTCCGGGACTCCATCCGGGACGCGGACCGCAAGGGGGTGAGCCCCTACGACCTGGACCCCGGACTGCGGGAGGAGGTGGCGGGGATCTACGCCGCGATCCAGGGGTTCCGCAAGGACGGCGGCGACTGAGCACAAAAAGGGCAGGCCCTCGGGCCTGCCCTTTCCTGGTTCCCGCGGTCGTTCGGTTCCGGCCGGCCTACTCCGCTCCAGCCTCGGCCTCTTCTTCCTGGGCCTCGTCTCCGGCGAACGGCCCGTCCACCAGTTCCAGAAGGCTCACCGGCGCGTTGTCGCCCCGGCGGTACCCGAGCTTCACGATCCGGGTGTACCCGCCCGGGCGGTCCTTGTACCGGGGCGCGATCTCCTCGAAGAGCCGAGCCACCGCGTCGCGCCCGCGCACGTACGCCAGCGCCTGGCGCCGGGCGTGGAGCGTTCCCTCCCCGGCCAGGGTGATCAGCTTCTCCGCGACCCGCCGCGCCTCCTTGGCCTTGGCGTCGGTGGTCTTCACCCGGCCGTGCTCGAACAGGGAGGTCACCAAGTTCCGGAGCATCGCCTTTCGATGGGCGGTCGACCGTCCCAGCTTCCGACCCGCTTTGCGATGACGCATCTCTAACCCCTTCTTCTCGTAGGCTCAGGCTTCCTCTTCCGGGGCCCCCTCCTCCGGAGGGGTCCAGCCGGGGATCTCCATGCCCAGGTGCAGGTTCATCGTGGCCAGCACGTCCTTGATCTCGTTCAGGGACTTCCGGCCGAAGTTCTTCGTTTTGAGCATCTCGGCGTCGGTCTTCTGCACGAGCTCCCCGATGTAGCGGATGTTCGCGGCCTTCAGGCAGTTGGCCGCCCGAACCGAGAGCTCCAGTTCGCTCACCTTACGGTCCAGGTTCGGGTTGTACTCGTAGCGCTCCCCCGTGCCCTCCACAGCGCTCACCGGACGGGCTTCGGGCTTCTCATCCTCATCGAAGTTGATAAAGACCTGCACCTGCTCCTTCAGGATCTTGGCCGCATACCCCAGCGCGTCGGCCGGGGTCACGCTGCCGTCGGTCCAGATCTCCAGGATCAGCCGGTCGTAGTCGGTGCGCTGCCCCACCCGGGCTTGCTCCACCCGGAAGTTCACCTTCTCGATGGGGCTGAAGACCGCGTCCATCGCGATCCAACCGATGGGCATGTCCTCGTCGCGCATCCGGTCGGCGGTCACGTACCCCTTGCCCACCTTCACCACCATCTCGGCCTCGATGGTGGCCCCCTCGGAGAGGGTGGCGATCCGGTGGTCGGGATTGAGCACCTCCAGGGTGCTGCCCACCTCCAGGTCGCCGGCCTTCACCTCGCCCGGTCCGGTGCGCTTGAGCCGGATGCGCTTGGGCTTGTCGGTGTGGGCGCGGAACCGCACCTCTTTCAGGTTCAGGATGAGGTCGGTCACGTCCTCCTTCACCCCGGGGATCGTGCTGAACTCATGGGGCACCCCCTCGAAGTGCACCTGACAGATCGCGGCGCCCTGGAGGCTCGAAAGAAGCACTCGGCGAAGGGCATTGCCCAGCGTGGTGCCAAACCCCCGCTCCAACGGTTCGGCCGTGAACCGGCCATACCGATCGGTGAGCGTGGCCTCCTCCACCTCGATGCCCTTCGGTCGGATCAACTCTTCCCAGTTGCGTTCCCTCAAGGTATCCACCCTCCGCAGCTCCTCCAAGGGGCGTCCCAACGCCCGTTACTTGGAGTACAGCTCCACGATGAGGTGCTCTTCGATCGGCAGCGTGATGTCCTCGCGCTCCGGCCACTCCTTCACGGTGCCCTGGAAGGCCTTCGGGTCCACCTCGACCCACCGCGCCGTGCCCCGGCTGCCCAGGGCCTCGAGCGCCTCCTGCACCGCGGGGATCTTCCGGCTCTTCTCCCGCACCGTCACCACATCCCCCGGCTTGGTCTGATACGACGGGATGTTCACCTTGCGGCCGTTCACCTCGATGTGGCCGTGGCGCACCAACTGCCGGGCCTGGTTCCGGCTCACCGCGAAGCCCATCCGGTACACCACGTTGTCGAGCCGGCACTCCAGGAGCCGCAGGAGGTTCTCACCCGTCACGCCCTTGCGCCGGTCGGCCTCTTGGAAGTAGCGCCGGAACTGGCCCTCCAACACGCCGTAGATCCGGCGGACCTTTTGCTTTTCGCGCAACTGCCGGCCGTACTCGGTCACCTTCTGCCGGCCCTGCCCGTGCTGGCCCGGGGGGTAGTTGCGCCGTTCCACGGCGCACTTGTCCGTGTAGCAGCGGTCGCCCTTCAAAAACAGCTTCATGCGCTCGCGCCGGCACAGCCGGCACACCGATCCGCGATACCTGGCCAAAATGGTCCTCCTTCCGGCTCGCTACGCCATCACACCCGGCGCCGCTTCGGGGGCCGGCATCCGTTGTGGGGGATCGGGGTCACGTCCTTCACCCCGGTGATGTTGAGCCCGGCGGCCGCAAGGGCCCGCACCGCGGCCTCCCGGCCGGAGCCTGGCCCCTTCACGAACACCGCGATGTTGCGCACGCCGTGCTCCATGGCCTTTTCGGCGGCGTCCTTGGCCGCCAACTGCGCTGCAAACGGCGTGCTCTTTCGCGACCCCTTGAACCCCGCCACGCCCGCGTTCGACCAGGCGATGGTGTTCCCACTCGGGTCCGTGATGGTGATGATCGTGTTGTTGAACGTGCTCTGGATGTGGGCCACCGCGTCCCGGATGTTCTTCCGGACCTTTTTGGTGCGCCGACTCGCTCCCTTTGCCATGGGTCCTCCGTTTGGTTCCTACGCTATGCCCGACCGTCACCGCCGCCGGGGGCCCTTGCGGGTCCGCGCGTTGGTCCGGGTCCTCTGCCCGCGCACCGGCAACCCGCGGCGGTGCCGCAGCCCCCGGTAGCAGCCCAGATCCATGAGCCGCTTGATGTTGCCGAGCACCTCGCGACGCAGGTCGCCCTCGACCTTGTACTTGGCGTCGATGATCCGCCGGATGCGGTTCACCTCGTCGTCGTCAAGCTGCTCGGTCTTCTTGTTGAAGTCGACCTCGGCCTCTTTCAGGATCTTCTGGGCACTGGTGCGCCCGATGCCGTAGATGTACGTGAGCGCGATTTCGATCCGCTTGTTCTTCGGCAGATCCACCCCAGCGATACGTGCCACAGGTCAACCTCCTTTTAGCCTTGCCGCTGCTTGTGCCGCGGGTTCTCGCACACCACCCGCACCACGCCTTTGCGCTTGATGATCTTACACTTGTCGCAGATCCGCTTCACGGACGGTCGGACTTTCATGAGCCTCTCCTTCGCTCGAAGGCTACTTCTTTCGGTAGACGATGCGCCCGCGGCTCAGGTCGTACGGCGACAGTTCCACGGTGACCCGGTCGCCCGGCAGGATCCGGATGAAGTACTTGCGCATCTTCCCCGACACGTGGGCCAGCACCTTGTGCCCGTTGTCGAGTTCCACCCGGAACATCGCGTTGGGCAGGGGTTCCACCACGGTCCCCTCGACCTCGATCGCCTCTTCCTTCGCCATGTGCGCTCCGCCTCGTTAGCTTAGCCGCGTCAACACCTGGGGGCCCTTTTCCGTGATCGCCACGGTGTGCTCCGTGTGGGCGGCCAGGCTCCCGTCTTTGGTCCGGGCAGTCCACCCGTCCGGGTCCAGGACCACCCCCACGTCGCCGTCGTTGATCATCGGCTCGATGGCCAGCACCATCCCCGGCCGAAGCCGCACGCCCGTGCCCCGGGTCCCGAAGTTGGGCACCTGGGGTTCCTCGTGGAGGGAGCGGCCGATCCCGTGGCCCACGAACTCCCGGACCACCGTGAAACCGGCCCCCTCCACGACCTCCTGCACGGCCGCGGAGATGTCTCCCACCCGCCGGCCCGGCCGTGCCTCCCGGATCCCGGCCTCCAGGGCTTCCTCCGCCACCCGGATCAGCCTCCGGGCCCGCTCGGAGCACTCCCCCACACACACGCTGAACGCCGCGTCGCCGTAAAAGCCGTCCGCCACCACGCCGAAGTCCACGCTCAGGAGGTCCCCTTCCCGCAGCACCCGCTTCGGGCTCGGGATGCCGTGCACCACCTCATCGTTCAGGGAGGTGCACAGCACGCACGGAAACGGTTCCCCCCGGTGGTTCGGCACCCCCTGGAAGGCCCCCCGCACGCCGCGCCGCTTGAGTTCCTCGCGCGCCAGGACCTCTAGGTCCCAGGTGGTCGCCCCGGGCCGGGCCGCCTCCTTCACCTTGGAGAGGATCTCGGCCACGATCCGGTTCGCCCGCGCCATGGCCCGGATCTCGGCCCGGGACTTGAGGACGATCAACCCTCCAAGACCTCCAGAATCCTCTGGTAGATCTCATCCACCGACCCCTGCCCGGGAATCCGCCGCAGAAGCCCGGCCTTCTCGTAGTACTCGACGAGCGGCGCGGTCTGCTCGTGATAGACCTTGAGCCGGGACCGGATCGTCTCCTCCCGGTCGTCGTCGCGCTGGTAGAGCTCGCCCCCGCACTTGTCACACACCCCCTCCTTGGCCGGGGGCGAGAACTTCACATGATACATGGCCCCGCACTTGCGGCAGGTCCGGCGACCGGTGAGCCGCTCCACGAGGTCCTCGTCGGGCACCTCGATGCTCACCACGTGGTCGATGGCCTGGCCCAGCTTCCCGAGCACGCCCTTCAGCGCGTCGGCCTGGGGCACCGTGCGCGGGAATCCGTCGAGGATGAACCCCTTGGCGCAGTCGGGCTCCTGGAGCCGCTCCTCGATGATGCCGATCACGACCTCATCGGGCACCAGCTTGCCCGCGTCCATGTACTCCTTGGCCTTCCTACCGAGCTCCGTGCCGTCCCGGACGGCGGCGCGGAGGATGTCCCCGGTGGAGATCTGGGGGATGCCGTACCGCTCGATGAGTCGCTTCGCCTGCGTTCCCTTGCCCGCCCCCGGGGGGCCCAACAAAATCAGCCGCATCGTCTCTCCCTCCTCTCCCGAATCACGAAACGATCCCGCCCCCGGGCGCCACCTACCGGCGGCCCCGGATCCGGCGGCCTCCCATGAGCCCCTCGTACTGCCGCGCGATGAGGTGGGTCTCGATCTGGGCCACGGTGTCGAGGGCCACCCCAACGACGATCAGGAGCCCCGTGCCCCCGAAGTAGAACGGCACCCCGAACCGGCTGATCAGGATCGTGGGCAGCACGCAGATGGCGCTCACGTACAGGGCCCCCCAGAACGTGAGCCGCGACAGCACCTTGTCGATGTACTCGGCCGTGCGCTGCCCGGGCCGGATGCCCGGGATGTACCCGCCGTACTTCTTCAGGTTGTCGGCCACATCCACCGGGTTGAAGGTGACGGCCGTGTAGAAGTACGCGAAAAAGAAAATCAAGACCACGTAGAGGGCGTCGTGAAGCCAGTTTCCCGGCGACAGCCACGCGGTCACCGTCTGCACCCAGGGGTGGTCGATGAACTGCCCCACCGTGGTCGGGAACATCAGGAGCGACGAGGCGAAAATCGGCGGGATCACCCCGGCCGTGTTCACCTTGAGGGGCAGGTGGCTCGCCTGGCCGCCGTACACCCGCCGGCCCACCACCCGTTTGGCGTACTGGATCGGGATCCGGCGCTGCGCCCGCTCGACCCACACGATGAAGAACACCACCGCAATCATGAGGGCCACCAGGAACAGCACCACGAACAGGTTGAGCTGCCCGGCCTTCATCAGTTTGAAGGTGTTCACGGCCGCGCCCGGCAACCCCGCCACGATGCCGGCGAAGATGATGAGGCTGATCCCGTTCCCGATGCCCCTCTCGGTGATCTGCTCCCCGAGCCACATGATGAACGCGGTGCCCGCCGTGAGGGTCACCACGGTCATGAGACGGAACCCCCAACCGGGCCACAGCACCACGCTGGCCCCGCTCGGGCCGGCCATGCCCTCGAGCCCGATGGCCATGCCGAAGCCCTGGATCAGGGTCAGGAGCACGGTGCCGTACCGGGTGTACTGGGTGATCTTGCGCCGGCCCTGCTCCCCCTCCTTGGAGAGCTTCTCCAGGGTCGGGCTCACCACGGTGAGGAGCTGCAGGATGATCGAGGCGCTGATGTAGGGCATGATGCCGAGCGCGAACACGCTCATACGGCGCAGGGCCCCGCCCGCGAACATGTCGATCAGGCCGAAGATGCTTCCCTGGCCCCGGTTGAAGAACTCCGCGAGGGCGGTCGCGTCGATGCCGGGCACCGGCACGTGGGCGCCGATCCGGTACACACCGAGCAGCACGAACGTTACGAGAAGTCGGCGTTTGAGCTCGGGGACCTTGGCGAGGCCCTGCCAGTCTCCGGCCAAGTTACACCTCCTTCACCTGGCCGCCCGCCGCCTCGATCTTCTCCCGGGCTCCCTTGCTCACCCGATGGGCGACCACGACGAGCCGGCGCTCCAGCTCCCCCTTGCCGAGAACCTTGACCCCGTCTTTGAGCTTCTTGATGAGCCCCTGCTCCAAGAGGAGCGCCGGGGTCACCTCGGTGCCGTCCTCAAACCGGTTGAGGTCCCGGACGTTGACGTAGGCGTACTCCTTGCGGAAGGGGTTCCGGAACCCCACCTTGGGCAGGCGCCGCTGGAGCGGCATCTGCCCCCCCTCGAACCCCCGCTTCACGGTGTTGCGGGCCTTCTGGCCCTTCTGGCCCCGGCCCGCGGTCTTCCCCAGGCCCGACCCCTCGCCGCGGCCCACCCGCTTGCGCTTCGTCACCGCCCCGGCGGGGCGCCGTATGTCGTGCAGTCGCATGGCGCTCTATCCTCTTCGTTCTCAGGGTTACGCCCGGATCTCGTCGAGGGCCTTGCCCCGGCGGTCCGCGATGTCCCGGGGATCCCTCAGGCGCAGGAGCCCCTCCATCGTGGCCCGCACCACGTTATGGGGGTTGTTGGTGCCGATGCATTTCGTGAGCACGTCGCGCACCCCCACCGACTCCAGCACGGCCCGCACGGCCCCGCCGGCGATCACCCCGGTACCCGGAGCGGCCGGTTTCATTACCACCTTGGCCGCGCCGAACTCTCCGATGACCTCGTGGGGCAACGTGCCGTCGATCACAGGGATCTCCTTGAGCTCCCGCTTGGCCCGCTCGACGGCTTTCCGGATCGCCTCGGGCACTTCCTTGGCCTTGCCCAGCCCGATTCCCACCTTGCCGTTCTGGTTACCCACCACCACGAGGGCGCTGAACGAGAACCGCCGGCCGCCCTTCACCACTTTCGCCACCCGGTTCAGGAACACCAGGCGGTCGGTGAACTCCTGGTCCCTGGCCTCTTGGCCCCTGCCGATCTTGCTCAAGGATCTTCCCTCCTCGCTGGGCCCAATGCGCTAGAACTGGAGGCCGGCTTCCCGAGCCGCCTCGGCCAACGCCTTGACCTTGCCGTGGTAGAGGTAACCGTTCCGGTCGAACACCACCCGGGTGATGTCGCGCGCGAGCGCCTTGCGCCCGATCGCCAACCCCACGGCCCGGGCGGCCTCGACGTTCCCGGTGGATTTGAGGTCGCCCCTGAGGTCGCGCGCCACGGTCGACGCCGCCACCAGGGTGCGGCCCGTGGAGTCGTCGATGATCTGGGCGTAGATGTGCTTGAGGCTCTTGTACACGGTGAGCCGGGGCCGCTCCGGGGTGCCCCGAATCTTCTTGCGGACCCGCTTCTTCCGGGCCAGCCGGGCCCGGCGCTTCGCTTCCAGTCGGTTCATGGCGGTCGGCTCCTCAAAGCGCGCGCCCGGGGGTTACCGTGCCCCGGACTTCCCTTCCTTGCGAACGATGTGTTCCCCCACGTACCGGATGCCCGTGCCCTTGTACGGTTCGGGCGGCTTGACCCGCCGGATCTCGGCGGCCACCTGGCCCACCCGCTGTCGGTCAATCCCCATCACCGAGATCAGGCGCTGGTCCTTGACCTCGATCTTCACGTCCTGGGGCACCGGGTACTCCACCGGATGGGAGAACCCCAGGTTCATCACGAGCGTGTTGCCCTGGAGGTTTGCCCGGTACCCCACGCCCTCGATCTGGAGGTCCTTCTGGAACCCCTGGGTCACGCCGGTCACCAGGTTCTGCACCACGCTGCGGGTGGTGCCGTGGAGCGACCGCATCCGGCGGTCGTCGCCGGGGCGGGTGACCCGGATCTCCCCGTCGTCGATCTCGAGCCCGATCCCGTCTGGGATGCGGGCGCTCAGGGTGCCCTTGGGCCCCTTCACCGTGAGTTCGGGCGCCTGGAAGCGCACCTCGACGCCCTTGGGCACCACCACGGGCTTCTTTCCGATTCTGGACATCGGTTTCTCTCCGCCTTACCAGACTTCGCAGATGACCTCACCCCCGACCCCGAGCGCCCGGGCCTTGCGGTCCGTGAGGATGCCCTTCGAGGTGGAGACGATGACCGTGCCATACCCGCTCCGGGCCTTCGGAAGCTCGTCCTTGCCCACGTAAACCCGCCGGCCGGGCTTGCTCAGGCGGCGCAGCGATTCGATCACCGGCTTGCCCTCGTTGTCGTACTTGAGCCGCGCCACGAGAACCCCCTGTTTCCCGTCGTCCTCGTAGTCCACGCCGGCCAGATACCCCTCCTCCACCAGGATCTCGAGGATCGCCCGCTTGATCTTGGAGGCGGGGATGATCACCGTCTTCTGCCCGGCCATCAGGCCGTTGCGGATGCGGGTGAGCATGTCCGCGATGGGATCGGTCATCGACATACCCGTCGTCTCCTTCGAATCGAGCCTACCAACTGGCCTTGGTCACGCCCGGCAGAAGCCCCTCGTGGGCAAACTTCCGCAGGCACACCCGGCAGAGTTGAAACTTCCGGTAATACCCCCGGGGCCGTCCGCAGACCCGGCACCGGTTCCGGTACCGCACCCGGAACTTGGGCATCTTCTTCTGCTTTTCCATCTTCGCTGTCGTAGCCACGGTACCCTCTCCTCAACCGGATCAGTTGCGGAACGGCATGCCGAGCTCCCGAAGAAGCTCCTTGGCCTCCTCGTCGGTCTCGGCGGTGGTGGCGACGGAGACATTCATCCCCTTCACCTTCTCGACCTTCTCCAGGTCCACCTCGGGGAAGATCACGTGCTCGGCAATGCCCAGCGTGTAGTTCCCCCGGCCGTCGAAGCCCTTGCCCGAAACCCCCTTGAAGTCACGCACCCGGGGAAGGGCCACGTTGATCAGGCGGTCCAGGAACTCGTACATCCGGTCGCCCCGCAGGGTGACCCGACACCCCACCGGCATGCCCTCGCGCAGATGGAAGTTGGCGATGGAGCGCTTGGCCCGGGTGACCACCGGCCTCTGCCCCGTGATCGCCGCCAGGTCCTCCACCAGCTGATCCAGGAGTTTCGGATTGTCCTTGGCTTCGCCGGCACCGATGTTTACCACCACCTTCTCGATCTTGGGCACCTGCATCACGTTGCGGTACCCGAACTTCTTCATCAGGTGGGGCACGACCTCCTGCCGGTAACGCTCTTTCAGTCTCGCCATGGCTACCCTTTGCCCACGCTCGGTCCCAGACGCCGCTATTTGTCGAACACTTCGCCGCACCGCTTGCAGGCGCGGACCTTGCGGCCGTCTTCCAACACCCGAAAACCCACCCGCACCGGGCGGTCGCACTTCTCACATACCAACGCCAGGTTCGAGAGGTGGACCGGCGCCTCCTTCTCGAGGATGCCCCCCTGGCTCACGGCGCTCGGCTTCATGTGCCGCTTCACCACGTTCACCCGCTCCACCAGGGCCCGGTCCCGCTCCCGGAGGACCCGCAGCACCTTGCCGCGCTTGCCCCGGTCGTTCCCGGCGATCACCTCCACCATATCGTTGCGCTTGATCTTGGCTCCCATGCCGAGGCTCCTTACCGCTCGGGCCCGCTCACAGCACTTCCGGCGCGAGCGAAACGATCTTCATGAAGTTCTTCGCCCGCAGCTCCCGGGCCACCGGGCCGAACACACGCGTGCCGATGGGCTCGCCGTCCTTGTTGATCAACACGGCCGCGTTGTCGTCGAAGCGGATGTAGCTGCCGTCCGCCCGCCGCACGGGCTTGCGGGTCCGCACCACCACGGCCCGCATCACCGAGCCCTTCGTGACCTTGCTGTTCGGGATGGCCTCGCGCACCGACACCGTGATGATGTCGCCCACGGTAGCGTACTTGCGCTTTGACCCGCCGGCGATCCGGATGCAGTAGACCTTCTTGGCACCCGAGTTGTCGGCGACGTTCAGAACCGTTTCCTGCTGAACCATAGCCCGCTCTCCTTACCGCCACCGGCCCGGTCGGCTCAAACGGCCCGTTCCAGGACCTGCTTCACCCGAAACCGCTTGCGCCGGCTCAACGGGCGGGTCTCCTCGATGAGCACCTTGTCGCCCACCCGGCACTCCCCGGCCTCGTCGTGGGCCAGGTACTTCTTGGACCGAAGGACAAACTTTCCGTAATCGGGGTGGGGCCGCCGGCCCTCGACCCGCACCGTGACCGTCTTTTGCATCCGGTCGCTGACCACGACCCCGACGAACCGTTTCCGGTGTCCCCGCGTCTTCTCTGCCATGTCGGGCCCTCTCATCCGCTCGCCAAGGCGCCCCGCCGCTCGCGGAGCACCGTCAGGATCCGGGCGATCTCCCGCTTCGCCTGCCGGATCCTCGCCGTGTTCTCCAGTTGCCGCAGCGCGTGCTGGAACCGCAGGTTAAAGAGCTCCTGCCGGAGTTCCCGCTCCCGGGCCTCGAGCTCGGCGTCCGTCAGTTCCCGAAGCTCCTTAGCGCTCATACACGTCCTCCCTCGAGATGATCCGGGTCCGCACCGGCAGCTTGTACTGGGCGAGGCGCAGGGCCTCCCGGGCGAGTTCCTCGCTCACCCCCCGCACCTCGTAGAGGATCCGGCCCGGCTTGACCACCGCCACCCACCCCTCCGGGGAGCCCTTCCCCTTTCCCATCCGGGTCTCGAGGGGCTTCTTGGTGATGGGCTTGTCCGGGAAGATCCGGATCCAGACCCGGCCGCCTCTCTTGATGTGACGGGTGATCGCGATCCGCGCAGCCTCGATCTGCCGGTTGCTGACCCACCCGTTCGTGACCGCCTGAAGGGCGAAGTCGCCGAAGTTGATCTGACTCCCCCGGTAGGCCAGGCCCTTGCGGCGGCCCCGGTGCTGCTTTCTCCACTTGGTCGACTTGGGCATCAACATGGTCAGCTACCCCTTGCCAACTTCGGCCCCTCGGCGTCGGTGAGGATCTCTCCCTTGAAGATGATCACCTTCACGCCGATCACGCCGTAGGTGGTGCGGCTTTCCGCGAATCCGTAGTCGATGTCCGCCCGCAGGGTGTGGAGCGGCACCCGCCCCTCCCGGTACCACTCGGTGCGGGCGATCTCGGCGCCCCCGAGCCGGCCGGCGCAGGCCACCCGGATCCCCTCGGCGCCGAGCTTCATGGCCGCGTTCACCGCCCGCTTCATGGCCCGGCGGAAGCTGACCCGGCGACGCAGTTGGTCGGCGATGTTCTCCGCCACCAACTGGGCGTCGAGCTCGGGCCGCTTGATCTCCCGGACATTGATGAAGACCTCCCGCCCGGTCTTCTGGGCCAAGAGCTTCCGAAGCCGTTCGATCTCGGCCCCCTTCTTGCCGATCACGATGCCCGGGCGGGCCGTGTGGATCTCCACGAGGATCTTGTGGGCCACGCGCTCGATCTCGATCCGCGAGACCCCGGCCTCCTGGAGCTCCCGCTTGAGGAGGCCCCGGATCTCGAAGTCCTCGTGGAGCGTGGCGGCGTAGTCCTTCTCGCGGAACCACCGGCTCAACCAGGGCTTGTTGATGCCGACCCGAAATCCATAGGGATGGACTTTCTGACCCACCGAAACCCTCCTCTACCGTTCCTCGAGAACCACCGCCACGTGGCTGGTGCGCTTCATGATCGGGGTGGCCCGCCCCCGGGCCCGGGGCCGCCAGCGCTTGAGCGTGGGGCCCTCGTCCACCCGGATCTCCCGTACCCAGAGCTGGTCGATGTCGAGGCCGTGGTTGTTCTCCGCGTTGGCCACGGCCGACTCGATCACCTTGCGCACCGGGAGGCTCGCCCGCCGGGGCGTGAACCGCAGGATCCGGATCGCCTCCTCCACCCGCCGTCCCCGCACCAGGTCGGCCACCAGCCGGACCTTGCGGGGGGACATCCGCAGATACCGCAACGTCGCCTTCGCTTCCATTCGAAGATCCTCCCGCCGGATCAGCGGCGCTTGCCCTTGCCTTCGCCCTTGATGTGCGACCGGAAGGTGCGGGTGGGGGCAAACTCGCCGAGCTTGTGGCCCACCATGTTCTCCGTCACGTACACCGGGACAAAGGTCTTACCGTTGTGCACGGCGAACGTGAGCCCAATGAAGTCCGGGGTGATCGTCGAGCGTCGAGACCAGGTCTTGATGACGCGGCGATCCCCGGTCTGCTTCGCGGTCAGCACCTTCTTGAGCAAGTGCTCGTCAACAAACGGGCCTTTCTTCAGGGAACGAGCCATCGATCAAGCTCCTACTTCCGCCGCCGGATGATGAACGGGTCACTCGTACGATTCTTCCGCGTCTTCTTGCCCTTGGTGGGCACGCCCCAGGGGGTCACCGGGTGGCGGCCGCCCGAGGTCCGGCCCTCGCCGCCGCCGTGGGGGTGGTCCACCGGGTTCATGGCCACGCCCCGCACGGTGGGGCGGATGCCGAGCCACCGGGACCTACCGGCCTTCCCGATGGAGATGTTCTCGTGGTCCTCGTTGCCCACCTGGCCCACCGTGGCGTAACACTCCAGCCGCACCCGGCGCACCTCCCCGGAGGGGAGCCGCAGGGTGGCGTACTCGCCCTCCTTCGCCAGAAGCTGGGCGTAGGTGCCGGCGGCCCGCACGATCTGGCCGCCCTTGCCCGGCTTGAGCTCCACGTTGTGCACGAGCGAGCCCAGAGGCATCTCGGCCAGCGGCAGGGCGTTGCCCGGCCGGATCTCGGAGCCCGGACCGGCCTGGATCGTGTCGCCGACCTTGAGATCCTTGGGGGCCAGGATGTAGCGTTTCTCACCGTCGGCGTAGGTCAGCAGGGCGATCCGGGCGCTCCGGTTCGGGTCGTACTCGATCGAGGTCACGCGTGCCGGAATGCCCCGCTTGTCCCGCTTGAAATCGACGACCCGGTACCGCCGCTTGTGCCCCCCGCCGATGTGCCGGCAGGTGATCCGCCCCAGGTTGTTCCGCCCCCCGGACTTCTTCAGGGGCCGCACCAGAGATTTCTCGGGCTCGGTCCGGGTGATCTCGTCGAAGGCCGAGACCGTCATGAACCGCCGCCCCGGGGAGGTGGGCCGAAACCGTTTGATTGCCATGGTCTATCCCCTCTTGCCAACAGCGCCCCCGGGCCCTCGGGCCCGTTACACGCCCTCGAACAGCTCGATGTGCTCGCCCTCGTGGAGCGTCACGTAGGCCTTCTTCCAGTTCTTCCGACGGCCCACGAACCGGCCCACCCGGGCCTGCTTGCCCCGGACGATCACCGTGCGCACGGCCTTGACCTTGACCGAGAACACCTTCTCCACGGCCGTCTTGATCTCGGGCTTCGTGGCCTTCGGGTCCACCTCGAACACCACGGTGTTCGCCTCTTCCCGCAGGGCCGTGGACTTCTCCGTGATCACGGGCCGCCGGAGAACGTCGTAGTGGCTGCGCGCCATGGTCACACCCTCTCCTGGATCCGCTCGAGCGCCCCCTGGAGGAGCACCAGTTTCTCGTAACGCAGGATGTCGTAGACGTTGAGCCCTTCGGGCCGGAGCACCTTCACCTGGGGCAGGTTTCGGGCGGACTTCTCCACCACCTCGTCCCGCTCGGCCACGACGATCAGCGCGTTCTCGGCCCCCAGGGCCTTGAGCCTCGCGGCGAGCTGCTTCGTGCTGATCCCCTCGAGCCCCAGCGATTCCACGACCAGGAGTTCGCCGTCCCGGGCCTTCGCGGCCAGGGCAGACCGGAGCGCCAGTCGCCGCTTCTTTTTGGGCATCGAATACGCGTAGCTGCGCGGCTGGGGCCCGTGGACCGTGCCGCCCCCCTTCCACAGCGGGTTGCGGCGGTCACCCACCCGGGCCCGGCCCGTGCCCTTTTGGACCCAGAGCTTGCGGCCACTGCCCGCCACCTCCGAACGGGTCTTGGTCGCGTGCGTGCCCCGACGGCGGTTCGCCGTCTGCATGCGGACCACCTCCCACAGGAGGGCCTCGTTCACCGGCGCGCCGAAGATCTCCTCCGGGAGGTCCACCCGGCCCACCTCTTCGTTTGCGGCATTCACCAACGGTGTCTCCATCGCCGTCTCCCGTCTCTACGCCCTAAGCCTCGCGCCTACCGGTTCCCCGCCTTCACGGCCGGTCGCAGGAGCACCGTGCCGTTCTTGGCGCCGGGCACCGCGCCCCGGAGGAGGATCAGGTTCCGCTCCGGGTCCACCTCGACCACCTGGAGGTTCTGAACGGTGACCCGGCGGGCACCCATGCGGCCCGCGAGTTTCTTGCCCTTCCAGACCTTACCCGGATGCTCCTTGGCCCCGATGGACCCCGGAGCCCGGTGAAACATGGACCCGTGGGAGGCGCGGCCGCCGCCAAACCCGTGGCGCTTGATGACGCCCTGGAACCCCCGCCCCTTGCTGAACCCGGTCACGTCCACCAGGTCCCCGGGTTTGAAGAGGTCGGCCTTGAGCACCTGGCCCACCTCGAACTCGTCCGGGTTCTCCACCCGGAACTCCCGCAGGATGCGCCGGGGCTCGACCCCCGCCTTGCGGAAATGGCCCTTCATCGGGCGGTTCACCTTGTGGGGCTTGACCTCGCCGAACCCCACCTGGATGGCATCGTACCCGTCGGTCTCCCGCGTCTTCTTCTGGACCACGGTGCACGGGCCGGCTTCCACCACCGTCACGGGGATCAGCTCTTCACCGCCCATGAAGATCTGGGTCATCCCCAGCTTGCGTCCGATCAGTCCTTTGGCCATCGGAACTCCCTTGCCTTATCTCGAACACCGACCCGCCGATCAGAGCTTGATCTCGACGTCTACGCCGGCCGACAGATCCAGCTTCATCAGCGCGTCGATCGTCTGCTGGGTGGGATCCAGGATGTCCAGGAGCCGCTTGTGGGTGCGGATCTCGAAGTGCTCCCGGGATTTCTTGTCGATGTGGGGCGACCGCAGCACGCAGAACCGGTTGATCTCGGTGGGCAGGGGGATCGGCCCCGACACCCGGGCTCCGGTGCGCCGGGCCGCCTCCAGGATCTCCTTCACCGACTGGTCCAAGAGCTTGTGGTCGTACGCCTTGAGGCGAATCCGGATCTTGTCGCTGGTCATGCCGCGCTCCCAGGCCCTCTACCTATTCCAG
>NZ_BAAHXI010000070.1:0-20193 GCF_054656955.1 Deferrisoma palaeochoriense | reverse complement strand
CCCGTCGCAATCCCTTCTGAATCAGGTCCTACGTTCCTACTTCGCGCACCTCGACTACGATCACGAGGCGGGGAGTCGCAATCCCTTCTGAATCAGGTCCTACGTTCCTACACGGCTCGGAGTCGGCCCTTCGGGCCCTGGTTGTCGCAATCCCTTCTGAATCAGGTCCTACGTTCCTACCCCGACACCGGGCGGCCCTGTTCGTGGAAGTGGTCGCAATCCCTTCTGAATCAGGTCCTACGTTCCTACGCAGGAGGTGGCACAATGGCGATCCTTCGGATCGTCGCAATCCCTTCTGAATCAGGTCCTACGTTCCTACGAGGCGTGGGGTAGGCTTACCGCCGAGATCCAGTCGCAATCCCTTCTGAATCAGGTCCTACGTTCCTACTCGTGGCAGTGCTGGCCCTGGCCTCGACGCTGTCGCAATCCCTTCTGAATCAAGTCCTACGTTCCTACTGTCACTATGTTATGGTTTGGCTACAGGCAGTCGCAATCCCTTCTGAATCAGGTCCTACGTTCCTACCCCGATCATCGGGGCGGTTAGTCCGACCGAATCGGAGTCGCAATCCCTTCTGAATCAGGTCCTACGTTCCTACTTGAGTAATTTCTGGATTTTCAAGGAAGAAACAGTCGCAATCCCTTCTGAATCAGGTCCTACGTTCCTACTGGGATAACGGTGTATGGTATAGTAACACCTCATGTCGCAATCCCTTCTGAATCAGGTCCTACGTTCCTACAGCCGAGTGGAACCGGGTTAGCCCGGATTTCGTCGCAATCCCTTCTGAATCAGGTCCTACGTTCCTACCCTTTCTCTCGGAGGTGTGTTATGGCATTGTCGTCGCAATCCCTTCTGAATCAGGTCCTACGTTCCTACGGTTTCGCCGCCACACCCCGGAGGAGGTCGCGTCGCAATCCCTTCTGAATCAGGTCCTACGTTCCTACCAACGTAGAAGCGTACTACATCGTGAGTGACGAGTCGCAATCCCTTCTGAATCAGGTCCTACGTTCCTACCAGGACCGCCCAGAACATCGGCGGACGCAAATACGTCGCAATCCCTTCTGAATCAGGTCCTACGTTCCTACCGGCAGGCCCTTGAAACCGCCCGAGATCTCCGGTCGCAATCCCTTCTGAATCAGGTCCTACGTTCCTACGGCAAGGAAGGGACACCATGCGGAACACGACGGTCGCAATCCCTTCTGAATCAGGTCCTACGTTCCTACGGCGGGCGTGGAGGTCATCGAGGTGGACGCCATCGTCGCAATCCCTTCTGAATCAGGTCCTACGTTCCTACCATGGGGGTGCAGCAAATATCGACCGAGATCGGTCGGTCGCAATCCCTTCTGAATCAGGTCCTACGTTCCTACGTTCAATATGGGATGGTTATCACTACAAAAATAAGTCGCAATCCCTTCTGAATCAGGTCCTACGTTCCTACAGTTGGATTTATTTTGGTGATGTTTGTTGTGTTGTCGCAATCCCTTCTGAATCAGGTCCTACGTTCCTACCAAAAGGAAGGCACGGATATGAAGGTGCGCATCCGTCGCAATCCCTTCTGAATCAGGTCCTACGTTCCTACGGAAGCGGACGCTCTCGTCCGCTCCACCTTGGGTCGCAATCCCTTCTGAATCAGGTCCTACGTTCCTACGGAAGGAAAGGAAATGAAAGTACGTATTCTCGCAGTCGCAATCCCTTCTGAATCAGGTCCTACGTTCCTACCGGAGCCCGGACGGAAGCCTGAGGATCCGAGGATTGGTCGCAATCCCTTCTGAATCAGGTCCTACGTTCCTACCCAGGAGGATCGTCATGCTACACGTCGTAGCGCAGGTCGCAATCCCTTCTGAATCAGGTCCTACGTTCCTACTCAAAGAATACGGAGGGTAATATGTGCATAAGTCGCAATCCCTTCTGAATCAGGTCCTACGTTCCTACGGCACCCGCATTTTTTCCCTCCTGATTTCAGGAACTTGGAAGTCCGCTTGGACAGTCAAGAAAAAATCAAACGCACTATCGGCGGTTTTCAAACAACCCGACTTTTGCGCTAGGCAATAAAGTTCCCTCATTTCAAGACCTTACAGCAAGCGGCCGTTTGTGAAAGTGTGCATGTGACGGATTTTCTCGCCCCTCCTCTGACCCCATGGTTTTATTTCACAGAAAGCAACTAGTTTTTCCAACACGGAAACACGACGGGCATAGCGGTCAATCCGCCCGTTGTTCACGCATCTCACGCGAGGCCTGCACGAGGAGGGTCGCCAGCTCCCGGGCTTCTGCGCTCCACGTCCCGCGCAACGGCTCCGCCCACGCCTCGAAACCCAGGTAGAACCGTTTGCGCCCTTGCGGTTTGAGCCAACATCCCGCGTTCCCCGCGCCGCGCACAAAATCGTTGGGGGTGAACACCTTCTGCCCCACCTGCTCGAGGACCCACCGGTCGTAGACGGGGCGCCAGGGTTCCACCAGGTCGCACACGAGCGACGGCCGCTTGAACTCCGGCGTGTGGTAGAACCCCACGGCCGGGTCGAGCCCGACGAGCCGCACGAGCCGCTCCCACTCGGCGTGCAGCAAGGTGTATCCCAGACTGAGGAGCGCGTTCAACGGGTCGGGCGGCGGCCGCTTGGCGCGGCCCGCGAACCCGAGCCGCGCCGGCACCACCTGGGCCATGGCGCCGAAGTAGGCGCGCGCCCCCGCTCCTTCGTGGCCGAGGAGGGCGTCGAGGCCGGGCGCCTCGGCGGCCCGGCCCGCGATGTCGGTGACGAGTCTGGCCGCCTCGCGGCAGCGCTCGGCGGCCTCGCCCTCGCTCTCGCCGGCCCATAAGAGCAGGTTATCGGCCTGGCCCCGGAGCTTTCGCCCCACGATCTCGCGCGCCAGGGCGAGGCGCGTGGGTTCGTGCCAGTAGGCGGCGAACTGCCCCAGCCGGACGGTGGCGTCGTTGTGTTCGGGCCCGGCGAGGCTCGCCTGCCAGTCGCCGTGCCGGCCCGAGACGAAGTGCACCCCCACGCCTTCCTGGGCCAGGAGGTGCAAGGCCCGCGTGTCAACCCGGAGGCCCCCCTGGAAGATCACCCGCTCCAGCGGAGGCACGGGCACGCGGCCCTGGAGCTTGCCCCCCGCGTACAGGGTGAGCGTCCGCCCGTCGCGTCGCACCTCGTCGATGGAGGAGTCCACCACCAGCGTGCCCACCGGATCAGCCTCCCACGAAGAAGAACACCGGGTCTTGGGGCGGCACGGCGCGCCCGAGACAGGTGACCTGGCAGTTCCGGCGCAGCCGCACCAGGTGGGCCCGGTCTTCCTCGAGGTCGAGAACCTCGTGGAGTTCCGCCACCAGCCGCTCCCGCTCGGCCTCGGTCAAGAAGCACTCGTAGGCGGATTTCTGCCCGCCCGTCGCGTAGGACACGACCACTTTGTGGGTCTGCTGCAGACGCCGCGGGTCGCGCACGTCGTAGGCCACGAGATAGAGATCGCGATGCATGGGTGCCCTCCCCTCGTGCTGTCGCTCGGAGCGGTCCGCGGGACTTCGTGCGGTTGTGCCCGCCCGTCCCCTCCCGCGGACCGGCCGGTTTCTCCTCCCCGGCGAAACCCGGGCCGACACCCGGCCGTGCCGAGGCGAACGTCGCTCGGCGCGCCGCTACCGCCAGTCGTCCACCCGCGCGTTCAGGTCGGCCACGCAGGCCTCCAGGTGCCCCGGGGTCGCGGCCGTGGTGTCGACCCAGAATTTCACGGTCCAGGTGCCGTCGCTCCACACCCCCTCGATGGCCTGCCCCCGCAGCCGAAAAAAGCGCGCCGACGAAAGGTCCGGGTTCCAGTAATGGGTGCGACACGTGACCACGTAGGGGGCTTCGCGCACGATTCGGTCCAGGAGCGCCTCGATCCGGCCCCGGGCGTTCCCCCACGAGTGCTCGGTGAGCCGCGGCGGCCGTTTGGCGGGGGCGGGGGGCGGGAGGAGGCGGTCGCGGTCGGTGCGGAACCGCGGCCGAACCACCTCGTGAAACACCTGGCCCACGGGGGAGAGGTCGAGAAACTCGGCCTCCTCCAGGGCCACCCGCTCGATCATGGGTTCCAGGGGAGGCTCCCAGTCGTCGGCCACGTCGAGCCAGCGCACCCACTCGCCCCGGTCGAGGGCCTCGAGGAGCCCGCTCCAGCGCATCCACAGGCCGTAATCGAGGCTCACCGGAAGCGGCGGGAAGGCGATGATCTCGGAAAACCGCTCGTGCCGGTAGAACACCGGCACCCCCAGGGCTTGCCCGATCACCACGGCCACGGCGATCTGGGCCTTGTACCCGCCGGTGGCGTCGATGCCGGTGCCGGCGGCGCCCCACGCTCGCACCGACCGGCACAGCAGCTTCGCGAGGTTCCGCAGCCCCTTCGACCGGAACCGCTTCGGGTCGTCGTCCTGGAGGTGCTCGACCTCGTGGACCTCCACGGGATGCCCGCGGCCTCGCAACACGCCGGCCACGACCCGGGCGACGGCCCGGCCGTCGGGGGTGGCCGAGTGGAACAACTCCACCCGGGCGTCGGGCCGCGCGTACCCGCGGGCCACGAGGTCGTGCACCGACTGGAGTTCGGCTCCGGTCCGGCGGTCGTCGGCCGGCAGGCCGGCCACGGCACGGACGACGGCGTCAAGGTCGCCCCGGTTCCAGGGCTCGGCCGCCTCCGGCAGGGCCGAGGGCCGCCCGTCGGAGGGAAGAATGTGGCCCAGGAGGCTGGTGCCGACGGTGCACAGGACGGTGTGCAGCGGATCACGCATGGGATTCCCCTTCGAAAATCTCGATTTTGCCGAGGCCGAACGAGGTGGCCTTGCCCAGGTGGAACCGCTCGGCCCACGCGAGCCACGGCCGAAGTTCGTCCACCGGCCCCCGCAGTTCCACCGAGCCCACGAGCCCGCCGAGTTGCATCCGGCGCTGCTGCCGGTTGGAGTAGCGGGTCCAGTCGAGCCACCGCAGATCCGTGGCGCCGAACGCCACGGCGCCCCGGAGGCCCAGAAGCCACCGGACCCCGGGTTCGGGGTCGAGCCCGCTGCCGTAGTAGCGCACGAGGTCGCCCCAGCGCCGGGCCAGGGCCACGAGGAGGTCGTCGGGCGTGAAGTCTCGCACGAACCGGCCGTTTCGCTTGAGCCGAAGCGGGGTGACGAGCCGAATCCCGAGGAGGCCGCCCGCCCGCGCGGGGGCCCGGGGGGCGGGCGCCTCCACGGCCGGGTCCGTCAGGGCGTCGGCCCCCTCGGCGTACACGGTGCGCCAGCCCTCGGCCCCGAGGGCCTCGACCCGGCGAAGGGCCAAGGGTTTTCGGTCGCGGGTGAGCCCCCGCCGGCCGACCTCCTGAAAGGTGTACACGAGGTACGGCAGGGTGCCCCGCGCGGGGCCCATGAGCAGCAGGTCGCAGGCGAGCTCCCGGCCCGGGCCGGCGTCTCGCTCCTCGTCAAGCGGCGGGGTGAGCACGTAGGGATGGGGCGCCCGGTCCACCCCCGGCTTGGGGCCCTGCCCCGGGTCCACCCGCGTTTCGAAGAGCCGCTGGTAGGTGCAGGTGGCCCGCACCAGGCAGGTGGGGCAGTCCTCGTCGCGCAGTGCGCAGGCCACCCGCCGCAGGCTGTGGCCGAACACCCCCCGGAAGGTGGAGCCCTTGTAGGCGGGAAGCCGCATGGGCTCCAACGGCTCCAGGACGAAACGGTAGAGTTCGTGGGGCAGGTCGGTCGGTTCCATCCCTTCATCCCCTCGTCTTCGGCGTGGACGCGCGCCCGGAGGGAGGTGCGGACGGCTCTCCACCCCGGGGCCGCCGCCTCCCCCCCGGTTCCGGCTCCCCTCACGGCATGCGGGGGAACACGAGTTCGTCGGTCAGGTCGAAGGTTTCCCGGAGCAGCCCCTCGAACCGCCCGGGCACCTCGGGCTTCACGGGCTCGAACCCGTGGGCCAAGATGGAGTGGTTGCGGGCATAGAGGAGGGCCTTGAACGCCTCCTCCCGCTCCCGGAGCCGGAGCCCCTCGGGCCGCCCGGCCTCGGCCAGCGCCGCAAAGGCGGCCATGAGCGGGATCTGGCACGCGCCTTTCTCCTCGCTCCAGTACCGCGCCCGGTAGGCGCCCTGGAGGGATTCCGGCAGCCGGGCCGGGTCGGCGGCCCCGGTCTCGCACCCGAACGCCTCCTCGAACGCGATCTGGCCCACGAGTTCCAGCGCCCGGTAGAGCCGGGCCACGGCGTCGTCGTGGCGGCCCACCTCGGCACGGCGGCGGGCGTTGGCCAGAAGGTCGATCACCTGGAGCCGGTGACGGCGGCGAAACCCTCGGGTGCCCTGCTGGAGCCGGTTCAGGAACTCGAGGTTGGCCCGAATCGGCGCCACGATGTCGCGGTATTCGCTCGTGGGGCGGTAGGCCACCCACTCCTCGATGCGGCCGAGCCCCTCGCGAAGCGCCTCCTTCGCCTGCGCGTGCCGGAACGCGTCCCAGTGCTGGTAGCCCCGGCTCACGCGCAGCAGCCCCTCGAGGAGCCGGCGGTCCCCGGGGTCGTGGGCGAGGGCCCGTTCGAGCACCTCGGCGGCCGAGCCAAACAGATGCCGGTTGAACAAGGCCCCGAAGATCCGCTTTTCCTCCACCGCGAACAGCCGCCACGGGCTCCACCCCGTGCGCACCCGCTCGGTTCCGGTTTCCACCACCCCGAGCCCGCCCTTGTCGCGGCGGTCGCCTCCCACGTACGAGAACCGGTACCCGCGGCCCACGGTGGCCAGGGCGAGGGCGGCACTCATCGTTTTGGTGCCGCCGGTGTAGTCCACGACCACCTCCCCCGCGGGCACGCCCTCGGCCTCCAGGAGGTCGGCGGCCTTCAGGGTGTCGGCGTAGCACTGCGCGAGGTCCTCGGGGTCCGAGACGATGACCAGGCGGTGCCGGTACGCGAGCCCCTTCTCGCCGGCCCGGGCCCGAACCTCGCCCAACTTCTCCGCGGACTGTTCGGAGCACACGAAACAGACCACCTCGGGCCGGTGGGCGGCGATGGCCGCCACGATCGGCTCCGCGGTGCCCCCCACCGAGATCAGAAGACCTTGGGCCATGGATTCCCCCTGGTCGGAACGCTCCTCCCGTGGTCCGCCCGGCGCCTCCCCCGGGCGCGCGGGCGGGAAACCGCAACGCCATGGGGCCGCCGGCCCCCCGGGGCGCCCGGGGCCTACGCGCCCCCGGGCGCCCCCCCGCGAAAGCCGCCCACCCCGAAAGAGCAAGGCCCCGCGAGTCGGGGGCCATGCTCCCGCGGGAGACCCGCAGGTTGCCAGACCCGCAACGTTGCCGCGGATTGCCGCGGCACCAGGGGCCTCACCGCGGAGACCGACCGGAGGCGCTGCTCACGGGCCGCTCCCCAAACGCACGAACGGCCACCCCGCGCGTTCTTGGCGCACAAGGTGGCCGTTACGGTTCTGGATCCGCTGAGAGCGCCGCCCGCCGCGTGGTCATGGTTCCCCTCCCCTGGGTCGCCCACAGCGCATCCTACCGGACCCCCGGCCCCACCGGCAACAGCCGGCCCGACGGATGGAGCTGCCCCGGCCCCGTGGCCGGCTTCTGGCCCCAAACCCGGACTGCTCCGGCACTGTTCGTGTCGGCAGCAAGGCCAACGCCGGAAAGCGCCCTTCCCTCGCCCCCCGCATAGCCGGCCGCCCGGGCGAGCGGGAGACAGGGGACGCGCCGGGGTATGGATTGTGGCCGTCGCCGTGCTCCGCGCTCGGTCGTTCCAGTTTCTGGCATCCTACTTCGGTAGAGTCCTCCCATGGGCAACCGTGACAGGCACCGCGCTTCCCAGGGAGGGTTTCCATGGACCTTCGTCAGATTCGCGCACTTCGGGCAAAGATCATGGGGGCCGCGAGCACGTTCGAGAGCGACGCGGACGTAAGCCCGTCCCGGCGCGTGCCCGGGCTCTGGACCGGGGGCCGAGAGGAGCACGGGTACCGGGCGCTACGGGTATACGTGGAAAAGGGACTCGGGGCCGAAGCCCAGCGCGTGGCCGCGATCGTGGAGGAGGTGGACGACGCCGTGGAGGCCGCCGGGTACCGCGAGTTCGAGCGCTATCTCTTTTCGTTCGGATGGCCGGAGGGGACCCTCCGGGTGGGCCCCCACCCGCTCCCGTACCACGGGGGGATCTTTCTCCCCCAGTGGCGCGAACGGATTCAGGCCCTCGCCGGCACGGAACCCTGCCAGCGCCCGGTGGTGCTGCCGTCCCTGTGGCGGGCGAACCGGGGGTGGGGCTCCCCCAGCCAGGAAGATCTCATCGTGTTCGTGTGCCGCGACCGCCAGATCCTGCGGCCGGCTCGGTGGGCCCGGCGGTACACGGGGATGCGCCTGCAGATCGTCTGGATTTTCCTCGACGGGGACGGTGGCAAGGCCGAGTTCGAGTTCGGGCGGCGCTACCTGCCCTCGGTGGAGCCAGAGCCCGGAGCGTGAAATCCGGGGACTGGCGATCGCACCGCCGTCCGGCGTGGAACGGGTCGGCGTTCGGCCGATTCAGGAGGAGGCAAGTTCGGATTGAAGTCCTGATGGTCGGGCCGCACCCAGCGGGGACGCACCCGCGACCCGAGTCATGGCACGCCTTTTTGGCTGTACAGCCAGCGTTCAAACCCTTGAAAATCGGCACCCCTAGACACTTTGGTGGAACCTCTGCGACGTCGTGCTCCGAAGTTTGACACTTTCGAGCGAAGGAGTTTTCGATCTTAGGTCGTCAGGTTCCCAAGCTGGAGCGTTTTCTCACCACACGGGCAGATCCTCACAGGGCCTTTGGGACCGCGGACAGCCCAGCCACAGAAATCCACTCCTACGCCTTCGTGGGCGGGGAGGGCACCCGGCCCTCCTTCACCGATCAATCGTGCGGCGGCGGAAGATAGTCGCCCGCTCGACACGACGCCAACTTCCGGCTTTCTCCAGAGCCATTGATGTCCGCTTTCATACAGAAGCGGCAAATAGGGGCGCAACACTTTACTCAAACAAAACCTTTCCGTAATACTTCAAAACAAATTTAGCAAGATCCTCCCCAGCCAATACAGATATAGGCTTTTGCAACATTTCTGATCTTTGATCTACCGCCTTTTGAAGATTATTTGTTTTCTGCGCCGTCGTTAAAATCAATCCTGCGTCTGCATCATATTTTGCAATAGCTTCTTCTATCTGATCTACAGCACTCGTATCCCAGTGTTCCCCCTCATATGACTTGATCTGGACAACAAGCTTTTCCGTCTTCTCTAGTCCAGGCACTGGAAGTCCGGAATGGTACTCTACAATCAGGTCTGCTCCGTAATCCGTTCCCCAACCAAAACCGTTTTCGATGACATCCTCGACAAAAGGGACTTCACGGAACACTGCAGCCAAGAATCGTTCTAGATTTTTCCCATCGTGTGTCTTATGTATAATCTGGGCTATATCTCCAAGCGGTTCACTCAATTCCTGCTTGAGGTAATACAGACCCTTCTGCTCGTCACCCAAAGAGATACAACTTTCCTTGAGACGATTGATAGATTCAAAGAACTCCTTTTCACAGTATACCCTCCAATACCTCCCCCTCAACTTCAGTTTTCTGCTTACCAATGGGTGGACATTAGGATCGTTTCTATCGAATTCCACAATACTTGACTTGTCAACCGGCACACAGTGACGGTAGTCCTCATTTTGTGAACTTTTGTCAAAATAGTACTCGCCTTGAACCCGAGCAGCTGAGCAAAACCCCCACCGAGGGACATTTATATGAACAATCCAATCGTCTTTTTGGATATCAAGCAAGAACGAAGCCTTTGCCCATACCTTTTTTTCATCATCGTCCATATCACCCCAGCTCTTCTTCTTTAGATCCTCTAAATCTGCGCCCTCAAAATAGCTCCACCCAAATCTAGACACGCCATCCCTCAGAGATTTCACAACAAACTGTAAATATTCATCACCCGGCTTATTAAACGCCCAAATTGTCATGGTTTCCCCTCCAGCGTTGGGTGGACAAATCTGCGCACAATACACTTGTACTGATAATATGGAAGCATCACCAGGAACGTGCTTGATCGCCTCGCCCCCTCGCCGTACTCCCCCACCTGCCGAATCACGCGCTCCGCGAAGGGAACCCGCGGGCACTCTGCCGAACGCCCAAGGGCTGGGCGGCTATCCGCGGTTACTCGCAGTCGTCTTCGTTTCGGCATTCCATTTCTCCGACTTTAGACCGGCTACTTTGCCCCGAAGTGCCCGGGAACCCTCCCCGGAACTCGTTCCCCTCCTCAGTTGACCGTTGCCAGCAATTGAGCGATGCCCTCGCCCCACTGAAGCGCAGTCGTTCGGAATTCCAGTTTTTCGAACGCGACTCCGATATGATGGGTGCCGTTGCGAACCTTTTCAGCGAAAGGACGGTGTCATGGGGGATTTGGCGGAAGGCGGGCGGTGGCCTCGGTTGGTGGAGTCGCTGGCGGAGGCGTGCGGGCGGTATCGGCTTCGGGAGAAGGTGCTCCTGGTGGAGGACGCCCGGTCTGGCCGGGCGCTTCTCGACGCCCTCGGCCGGGCCGCGGGGCGGTGGTTCCTCCTGCGCACGGCCACGGTGGGAGACCTCGTGCGGGAGGCCCTTGATGAGGTCCCGGACACCGCCGGACTGGAGCCGGTTCCCGGGGAACTCGACCCTTGGTACTGGGAGGGCGCCTATCACGAGGCCCGGCGCGGGTATTTCCCCGATGACCCTCCGGACGGCCTGGTCGAGGCCGTGGCCCGAAGCCTCGGCGAGGCGCTTCGCCACGGGGTGGGGCCCGACGCCATGGAGGCCGCCCCCATCGAGCCGCGGGAGCGGGCCCAGGACCTTGCGGAGATCCTGCGCCGTTATCTCGAGCGGATCGCCGCGGACGGCTGGGCCCCCCCGGCCGACCTTCTTCGCCGGGCCGCCGGCGCGCCGCCCTCTTCGGCCGTGCTGCTCGTCCCGGCGGGCAACCGGGTGACGCCCCTCGAGCGTTCGTTCCTGGAGGCGCGGTTCCCGGAGCGGACGGTGCTGGCCGACGACGAGCCCGCGGGCGTCGAACCCCCGGCGAACCGCTGGGCGGCCGCCGGCGACCCCTCTCCCCATCGAGGGGCGTTCCTGTTCGCCCCCGCCGACGCCCCGGCCGGGGGGCCCAAGGTCGAGGTGTTCCGGGCCGTGGAGGAGGACGTGGAGGCCCGGGAGGTGTTCCGGCGGATCCTGGCGGAGGGACTGGCCCTCGACGAGGTGGAGGTCGCGCTGGCCGACTACGACGCCTACGCCCCCCGCCTCGCGGACGTGGCGGCGGCCCTCGACGACGTGCCCGTCACGTTCTCCCGGGGACTCCCCGGGGTTCGCACGGCGCCCGTGCGGGTGGCCCTGGGCCTTGCGGACTGGATGCGCTCGGATTTCGCCGATCGGGAACTCCGGAGGCTCGTCGAGGCCGGGGATCTCGACCTTCCGGAGGGGCTTGGGGCCCGGCGGGCCGCCGCCATCCTGCGGGAGGCGGGCATCGGCTGGGGCCGGGACCGGTACGCGCCGTGCCTTGCGGCCCATGCCGCGAGCCTCGAGGCGCAGGCCCGCGAGACAGAGGACCCCGAACGGGCCGAGCGGCTTCGCCGGCGCGCCGAGGACGCCCGCCGGCTCGCCGCCTGGTGCACCGAGATCCTCTCCCACGTTCCGGCCGGCACGGCGCCGTGGGCCGGGTACGCGGCCGGCGCGGCGCAGTTGCTGGCGAAACGGGTGCGGCTGCGGGGGGACCACGACACGGCGGCCCGGGAGGCCCTGGTCCGGGCGCTGAGGGTGCCGACGGGGTTTTCCGAGAAGGCCGACCCCGGGCGGGCGGCCCACCGGCTCGGTCGGCTCGCGCGCGGGGTGCGCGTGGGCGCCTCGCCGCCCAAACCCGGGGCGCTCCACGTCTGCGGGCTGGAAGAGGCCGGCCTGTCGGCCCGGCGGGTTCTCTTCGTGCCCGGGCTCACGGACGACCGGATTCCCGGCACCGCGGCGGAGGACCCGATCCTCCGGGACTCGGCGGGGGAACGCGCCGCGTTGGGGCTCGGCCCCTCCGACACCGCCGCCGCGGACCGGACCTGGGCCCTGGCCCGGGCTTTCGCCCGGGCCCGTGACCGGGTGGTCGTGAGCTACCCCTGCCTCGACCCGGCGGAAAACCGCCCCCGGTTCCCCTCTCCCGCGCTCTTGGCGGCGGCCCGCCTCGGCCATGCCGACCCGAACCTGGGCTACCCGGATCTCGACCGGGTGCTCGGCCCCACGGTGGGCCGGGTGCCCCGGGGACCGGCGCTCACCCGCCGGGAGTGGTGGTACCGGGCGCTCGAGCACAGGGGGCTCTTCGCCGACGGCCGGGAGGCCGCGCTTCGGGCCTATCCGCACCTGGCCCGGGGGGATGAGGCGGCCCGGGCGCTCGCGTGCGACCTTCCCGGCCCCCACCACGGGCGGCTCCAACCGTCGCCCGCCTTCGACCCCCGGGTGGAGCCGAAACCGGTGCTTTCGGCCTCGCGACTCCAGACCTACGCCCGGTGTCCCCGGAAGTACTTCCTCGAATCGGTCCTGCGGGTGGAGGTGCCCGAGGAGGTCACCCGCGACCCCGAGGCCTGGCTCGACCCGGCCGCGCGGGGAAGCCTTCTCCATGAACTCTACGCCCGGTTCTTCGAGGACCGGGGCGACCCGCCGGACCCGGACGCCGACCGCGAGAGGGCCCTGGAGATCCTGCGGAACCTCGTGGCGGCCTACCGGGCGGAGATCCCGCCGCCCTCGGAACCGGTGTTCGAGGCCGAGGTGCGGGCCTTGGAGGACGACGTGCACGCGTTCCTCGCCTTCGTGGGGCGCCACGGGACGGCGCCGGCTTTTCGGGAGGCCGGGTTCGGCATGGGGGACGGCGAGGACGCGCTCTCGCCCGATCCCGTGGAACTCCCGGCGGGCGCGGGCACGATCCGGCTGCGGGGCCAGATCGACCGGATCGACCCGGGGCCCCTGGAGGGGACCTTCCGGGTGTGGGACTACAAGACCGGCTCCCCCTCGGACTTTCAGGCCCCGGCCGAGATCGCCGGCGGCACGCAGCTCCAGCACGGGTTGTACGCCGCCGCGGCCGAGGTTCTCCTCACGGCCCGGCTCGGCCGGCCGGCCCGGGTGGAGGTGAGTGGGTATCTCTTCCCCACCCGGCGGGGCGGGGGCCAGGTGGTGGCTCACCCCCGCGAGGGGTGGCGAAAGGCCCTGGAGGCCCTCCCGGCGCTCCTGGACGCCATGGCCCAAGGGCTTTTCGTCGCTACGGGGCGAACCTGCGGGTGGTGCGCGTTCGAGCGGGTGTGCGGGGCCGATCCGGCCCGGGCGTGGAAGCGGCTCCGGGAGGCCGAAGACCCCGCGGTGAAGCGGTATCGGGAGGTGGAAGACCATGCGTAGAGAGCGGGCGGAGGACCGGGAGGCCCGGAGGCGCATCCGCGAGGACCTGGACGTGAACTTCCTCGTCGAGGCTTCGGCCGGCTCGGGGAAGACCACAAGTCTCGTGGACCGGATCGTGGCCCTGGTGGCCGGGGGGCGGGCGCAGATGGGCGAGATCGCCGCCGTGACCTTCACCCGGAAGGCCGCGGCCGAGATCCGCGAGCGGGTGCAAAACGAACTCGAACGCCGCCTCCGGTCGGCCCCGGCGGCCGAGCGGGCACGGCTCGAAGGAGCCCTCGCCGCACTCGGCGGCGCGGCTCTCGGCACCGTGCACTCGTTTTGCGCCCGGATGCTCCGGCTCTTTCCCGTGGAGGCCGGGGTGGATCCGTCGTTCGAGGAACTGGAGGAAGAGGCCGCCGAGGCGGTGCTCGACGAGGTGTGGGAGGAGCACCTGGACCGGGAGCGGGGCACCCCGCTCTTCCGGGAGCTCGTGGCCCGGGGGATGAACCCCCGGGACCTGCGGGGGCTCTTCGGACTCCTCGCCGAGTACCGGGACGTCGAGCCCGTGACCGGGGACGCCTCCGATGCCCCGGATCTCTCGGGGGTCGCACGGGAGCTGGAAGGGTTCCTCGCCGAGGTGGAGCCCCACGTGCCCCCCGCGCCGCAGAGCCCGGACGGGCTCCAGACAGCGGTGCTCACGGCCCGGCGGCTTCGGGCCGAGCGGGGATTCGCCCACGCGCCGACCCTGGTCGAGGCGCTCGAGGCGTTCGCCTCGGCCGGGGTTACCCTGAACCGCTGGCCCGACCGGGCACTGGCCTACCGGTTCCGGGACGAACTCCTTCCGGCGTTTCAAGAGCGGGCGGTGCGGCCGGCGCTCGCGCTGTGGCGGACCCGGCTCCACCCCCTGTGCGTCGCCTTCGCCCGCCCCGCGCTCGCCCTCGCCGAGGCCCGGCGCCGGGCCCGGGGCACCCTGGACTACGGCGACCTCCTTCTGCTCGCCCGGCGGCTTCTCCGGGACCACCCCGACGTCCGCCGGGAACTTGCCCGCCGGTTCCGCCGGATCCTCGTGGACGAGTTCCAGGACACCGACCCCGTGCAGGCCGAGATCCTCTTCTACCTCGCCGGCGACGATCCGGCAGGGGGTGGCCCGTGGCACGCGCGGCCGCTCCGGCCCGGCGCACTCTTTCTGGTGGGCGACCCCAAGCAGTCGATCTACCGGTTCCGCCGGGGCGACATCGAGACCTACCAGCGGGTGAAAGGGCTCGTGGTGGCACAGGGGGGCGAGGTCCTTCGGCTCCGGCGGAACTTCCGGTCGGTGCCCGCGGTGTGCGCGTACGTGAACCGGGCGTTCTCCACCCTGTTCCCGGCCGAGGACACGCCCTACCAGGCGGCCCACGCGCCCCTGTGGACCACCCGGCGCCCCCCGGCCGAGCCCCTCTCCGGGGTGTGGCGGCTCACGCTCCCGAGCGCCGGGACCAAGGACGAGATGCTGGCCCACGAGGCCCGGCTCGTGGCCTCGTGGGTCCGGTGGGCGCTGGAGGGGAACCTGCGCGTGAGGGGGAAAGGGGGGCGGCTGCGCCGGGCGCGGCCCGGGGACGTGCTGGTGCTCACCCGCAAGACCGAGTCCCTGCCCGGGCTCGCCGCGGCCCTGGAGGCCCAGGGGGTGCCCGTGGACCTCACCGGCGCGGAGGCGCCGGGGGACGACCCCCTCGTGGCGGGGGTCGCGAACCTCCTCGCGGCCCTGGCCGCACCCGACGACGGGGCGGCCCTCGTGGCCGCCCTGACCGGCCCGCTTTTCGGCCACTCGTGGCAGGATCTCCTCGACCACCGCCACAGCGGGGGAGCCCTCGGGATTTCCTCGCCCCCCGGCGCCGGCCACCCCGAGGTGCGCGAAACCCTGGGGTTCCTGCGCGAACTCCGGGCCGAGGCCCTGGCCCGGCCCCCCGTGGCGGCGGTGGAGTGGGTGATCGAGCGGACCGGCGTGGCGGCCCTCGCCGCGGCCGGGCCCCGGGGCGGCACGGCGGCGGGCCGGTTCGAGACCCTCATCGACCTCGCCCGGGAGGCCGAGGCGGTGGGCCGGAGCGATTTCGCCTCGGCCGCGGCCCACATCGCCGAGACGGTCTCGGCCGCCCGTCCGCCCCGCAACGTGCTCGCCGGGCAGGCGGGCGGCGTGCGCCTCATGAACCTTCACAAGGCCAAGGGCCTCGAGGCTCCCGTGGTGGTGCTCGCGGGGGCCTGGAACCGGGGACGCCACCCGGTGCGTTACCGGGTGGACCGGGACGCCGGAGGGGGAGCGGTGGGGTACTTCCCGGCGTGGAAGCCGGCGGGGGACTGGCACCAGAAGATCCTCGCCCATCCCCCCGGGTGGGACGCCCAGGAGGCGGTGGAGACCCAGTACCGCGACGCCGAGGAACGGCGCCTCCTCTACGTGGCCGCCACCCGGGCGGGGCAGGTGCTCGTGATCAGCCGACCCCAGGGGAAAGCCGCCAGCGGCTCGGCCTGGAAGGAACTCCTCGAGTTCGTGGACGACGAACTCCCCCCCGCCGGTCTCGACCTGCCGCCCCCCGCCCGGCGCCGGGTCGACCCCGATCCCCGGGGCGAGCGGCGGGCCGTGGCCCGGGCGCTGGGGGGCCTCCAGCGGGCCGCGACGCCCACGTGGACCCGCCGTCCCGTGACCTCGCTCGTGGACACCCCGCCGCCGGCCCGGGCCGGGCCGGGGCGGGGCGCCGCCTGGGGCACGGCGGTCCACCGGGCCCTCGAGCGCCTGGGGGCCGGGCGCCCCCTGCCCGATCCGGTGCTCCGGCGAATCCTCGAAGAGGAGGGGCTCGATCCCGAACGGGCCGGGGAACTCCGGGCCCTGGTGGACGCGGTGCGGGGGAGCCCCCTGTGGGAGCGGGCGGCCCGAAGCCCCGAGCGCCTCGCCGAGGCCCCCTTTGCGGTAAACCTTGCCGGGAGCGGCGAGGCCCCCGACCTCGTCGAGGGGGTGGTGGACCTCGCGTTCCGGGAGGACGGCGGGTGGGTGCTCGTGGACTACAAGACGGACGAGGTCGGGGAGGACCCGGCCCCGTGGGTGGCCCACTACGGCCCGCAGCTTCGGGCGTACGCCCGGGCCTGGGAACGCCTCACCGGCGAACCCGTGCGCGAAACGCGGCTCCTCTTCGTGCATGGGCTCCGGGAGGTGCCCGTCCCCCTGGCGAACGGGAGGTGACCGATGGGCCGCAAGAGGGGCACCGAAACCCGCACGGGCCGCACGCTCCAACTCCTTCGGCTGTTCCAGTCCACCGGCCGGGCCTGGAGCCTCACAGAACTCGCCGACCGCCTCGAATGCACAAAGCAGAGCGTGCGGCCCATGATCGACGACCTCCTGCGGGCCGGCCTCGTCGAAGTGGAGGAGTTCCGGCGGGACAGGCAGCAGTGGTTCCGGCCGATCTCCGTGGCGATCCCGCCCCCGGTGCGCCTGACCGCGGTGGACCTCCAGAACCTCGCGTTTTGCCGGGCCCTCGTCGAGCCTCTCCTGCCCGAGAGCATGCGCGAGGAGGTGGAGGAAACGGCCCCCCAGCTCGAAGAACTCGTGGGGGCCGAGGAGCGGCGGGCCCTCGGCCGCGCCCTGGCCGGCCGGGTGTCGACCCTGGGCGCGCCCGTGGAGCCCGGGCGGGTCGGGTGCCTGGAGGTCCTGCTCGAGGCCCTTGCCAGCCGCCGGGTCTGCCGCGTGACCTACCGCTCCCCCTCCCGCGACAAACCGGCCACCTACGAGATCGCCCCCCGGGAGATCGTACAGTACCGGGACGCCCTCTACCTCGTGTGCTCCTACGTGCCCGAAGGCGGCCAGCCCCGGGACGATTACGAGGACATCACCCTGGCCGTCCACCGGCTCGAGGACGTGGACCTCCTCGAGCGCACCTTTCCCGACCGCCCCGCCCCGGCGCACGCCCCGCGGCGGTTCGGACTCATCCGGGGAGAACCCTTCACCGTGAAGGCCCGGTTCACCGGGTGGGCGGCCCAGCACGTTCGGGAGCGCGTGTGGAGCGACAACCAGACGATCGAGGAGGGAACCGACGGCTCGCTCGTCCTCACCCTGGAGGCCCAGAGCCGCCCCGAGGTGGTATCGTGGATCCTGGGGTTCGGCTCGTGCGCGGAACTGATGGAACCCCGGGATCTGCGCGAGGAGGTTCGCCGGGAGGCGGAGCGAATCGCCCGGCACCACGCCGGCGATCCCGGCCCCCGACCGGATCCCTGCGCCGGCTGAGGGGGCGGAGAAGAAGGTCCGGGGGGATACCCCGTACCCTCCGGTCCGCCGGCGCTGCCTCCGAAGCCCCGCCTCGACCGTGCCGTGGCTGTCGGAACGCAGGGTCCCGTGGCGGTGGCGCGTCTGCGATCCTCCCCCCTACCCCTCCCCTGCCTGGGCGAACCCCACCGGGCGGCACCCCGATCCCTGGCGGTGGGCCAGTTCGTCTCGCAACGCCTCGAACATGCGCTCGTGGGTGCGGCGGTCCGGGGGTTCCAGCTCGAACCGCTGGGCCACCACGGCGAAGTCCCCCGGGGTCAGGCCCCGCAGGCGGGCGAGTTCGCCCAGCACGCGCGCCGGCGCCCCGGTTCCCGTCAGGGGCTGGAGCACGCGCTCGTAGAGCAGGCGCACCCCGTCCGGGGTGGGGGCCCGGAACTCCACCTTCTCGTGGAACCTCCGCAGGGCCGCGGGGTCGAGGCCGTCTTTGCGGTTCGTGGTGCACACCACGATCCCCCGGAACGCCTCCAGCCGGGTCAGAAACTCGTTGGTGAGGGACACCTCCCAGGAGCGCACGGCGCTCTCCCGCGCGTAGAGGAAGGTGTCCACCTCGTCGAGGACGAGCACGGCGTCGTTTCGCTCGGCCGCCCCGAACGCCTCGGCGAGCCGCCGCTCACTCTCCCCGAGGAACGGGTCGAGGATGTCGATTCCCCGCACGCACTCGGTCTCGAGCCCGAGCCGCTCGGCCAGATGCCTCGCCAGCGCACTCTTCCCGGTTCCGGGAGGGCCCCAGAAGAGGAGCGTCAGTCCGCGGGCGAGTTCGCCGCGCCGGCGGCGACGCTCGAACTCCCCGGCGCGGCGCAGGAGCACCTCCGGGGGCACGGAGCAGTTCAGGGCGTCGAGCAGGAAGGTCCGGGCGGGGTCCGGCCGTTCCGCCGGGGCGGGCCGTCCGGACCCCAGGCGGCAGTGGGCCTCCAGGGTGCGCTCCAAGGCCTCCCGGAAGGCCGCCGCCGATCCCGCCGCCACCCCCCGGGCCGCCCGAACGGCGGTGTCGAGTACCCCCACCGGCACGACGTAACGCCGGGCCAGGGCCTCCGCGTCGTGGCGCTGAAGGAGCGATTTCGCCCGGTGCCGCCGGACCACCCGCTCGAGGGCCTCCGCCCGCTCGCGGGGGCCGAACGCCCGGAACTCCAGGCTGAACGAAAACCGCCGAAGCACGGCCGGGTGGATCGCGTCGGCGTGGTTCACCACCCACACGACCCTTGCGGCCGGGCGGTCCATCAGGTGGACGAGCGGAGAGCGGTCGGCCCGGGGGGCGCCGCCGTCCGGCCCGATGGAACGGACCCCCGACAGGCCCCCCGTGTTCAGGATCGCGTCGGCCTCGTCGCACAGGAACACGGCCCCCCCGGCCCGCCCCGCCCGGGTCAGCCCCGCGAGGAGGGACGCCCGGCGGGCCTGGGGCGACGAGAGCCCGGTCGAAACCTCGTACGCTTGGAGGGGGAGCGCGTGGACCAACGCCCGGGCGTAGCTTGTCTTCCCGGTGCCGGGCGGGCCGTAGAGGAGAACGTGGACGCTTTCGTCCGAGGGCGCACCGAGAAGGGCGAGGAGGTGCCGGGTCGCCCCGGGTTCCACCCGGTGGGCCTCCAGGGGAAGCTCCGGCGCCGGAACCGGTTCCGGGGGCGCCCACTCGGCGACCCCGACCGCCCCCAGGCCCCCGAGGGCCGCACAGGCCCAGCCGGCGAGTTCCAGGGAGCGGAGGCTGTCGAGGTACATATCCACGAGCCCCAGGTCCCCCGACAGCCGGGCGAGCGCCGCCTGCACGTGCGAGACGTCAGCCCCGAGAACCGCCGCCAGGAGGGCCAGGTTGGTCAGGCGGTGGCACTCCAGGTGCTCGCCGAAAAACCGCTCGGCCGGCGTCCAGCCGACGAGCGCATACAAGAACAGGCACAACTCGGCCTCCAGGGCGTCGAGACCGCACCACCTCCTGAGCCGCCGCAACTCCCGTAGGAGCGGAGCGGATCTCACCCCCACCGAGGCCGCCCGCCGGCGAAGGGCGTCGTGAATCTGTCGCGCCACCGACCGGTCGCCCGCCGCCAGCCGGGCGAGGGCCGCCTGAACCGCCAGGATCGCCCTCTTGGCCGGGTCTTCCTCCTCGCCCGTCCGGACGTCCCAGCACCCCTCTGGGAGCCCCCGCACCAGGGCGGCCGCCTCGGAGCCCAGAAGCCGCCACAGGAAGAAAGCCGTCGGCGCCTCCGCGTCGGGAAACCGCCGGAGAACGCGCCGAAGCCACCCGCACGACCTGGCGACCAAGAGCCGTTCGTCGTCGTGGAGCGGGTCGCGGTGGCAAAACAAAACGTCCGCCGGGCCGGTCATCGCGTTCCCTCCGCATCGAAGACCGCCTTCGTGGGTTCCCGGCCCTTACCCTACCCTCCCGCCGTTCCGGAAACTCGAACGCTCGTCGGTGTACCGGTACCCGAATCCAGGTGACGGGCCTCGCCGATTCCATCGAGGAACGGAAGGCGAAGGGCATCGACCCGAAGGGGCGCATCCGCATTGTCTTTCCCGGGGAGAAAGGGCCCAAACCGCTGGAGGAGTGGTTGCGCGAAAAAGGGAAAGAGCACCTCATTCCGTTCTTCCGCAGGATTCGCGGCAACTAG
>NZ_BAAHXI010000069.1:0-20534 GCF_054656955.1 Deferrisoma palaeochoriense | reverse complement strand
CCCGAAGCACGGCTCGGCGCCGGTGGGCGGGTCCACGGACTTTCTGCCGTGGTTCCTCACCATGGAAGACGCCATGTGGAACTGCATCTCCTGCGAGCTTTGGTCGGCCTACAAGATGAAGGCCAAGGGGCTCATCTCGAAGGCCGTGCCGGTGTTGAAGACCGCGGACGGCACGTTCATCCGCAACCCCCAGGTGATCACCGAGGAGTACGTGCGCGACGGCGAGATCGTGTACGGGGAGTTCAAGACGGGCGAGGAGGCCCAGAAGGCCAAGGAGCTCGTGAAGTCGTGCACGGTGGACTTCGAGCTCCTGGACAAAGAAGTCAACCAGATCATCTGGCGGTTCGCGAACCTGTTCCCGGGGTGTCTGCAGATGTCGATCGACATGATCCGGGCGAAGAAGAAGTTTTTCTGGGACCAGGCGAAGCTGGCGAACCGGCACTGGCTGGCGGCGAACATGATGTGCGAGGCGTTTTTGGGGTTCACGGCGTTCAGCACCCGGAAGATGACCGGGGAGGACGTGATCGACTTCCTCAAATACCGCCAACTCGTGGCCCGCGGGGCGCTGATGGACGAGGACGCGTTCGAGCAGGTGCTCCCCAAGCCCAAGGGCTGATCCCCCCACCCCTCCCTCCCCTTCCCAACGGGGATGACCGGGGCCTTCGGGCCCCGGTCGTTTTTTGGGACCCGTGGGGGAACGGCGCGTTTTCACCCACCGGTTGATTGCGCGAAAACCCACATTTTCTGGAGGGCTAAAAGCAAAGTCCTTTTGTTTCTGAGAGTTACAAGATGGCACGGGGATTGCTTCAGAGCGGGCAACGAACGGCCCCACACCCCACACGGACCGTTCGCCGAGCCTCCTATCGCGAGGCCTCTTCCCCCAAGCCCCCGTTCCCCCGGGGGCTTCTTTTTTGTTGCGTCGGGATGGCCGGATCCGCAGAAGTACGCGCCCTCCTCGTTGCGCGGGAGGAGCGGGATGCGTGCGACCCTCGTGTTTCCCCCCTTGGCCAGCCCGACCTACGTGCCCCTGGGCCTCCAGCACCTGGCCGCCGTGGCGCCGCCGGGCACGGCCGGGACCAGGCCCCTTGCCGGGCCCCGGGCCGGATGTCTGTTTGAACGCAACGTGGTATCAGACCTCTTCCACCGGCAGCGGCCGCAGGGGGGGCACGGAGTCGATCAGGCCCAGGCCGGCCGCCTCCTCCGCGAACCGCCGGAGCCCCTCCCGGTGCCAGGCCGTGAGGTCGTAGGAGATGGTCTGCCAGTAGGCGAGAAGATCGGCCTCGCCCATCCAGGCGGCCTCGGGGGCCCGGCGGGCGAGTTGGGGGTAGGTGCGATAGGCCCGCTGCCGGGCCTCCACCAACGCCCGGTACACCCGGCGCACCCCGGACGGATCCGCCTCGAACGCATCCCGTCGGCAGATCCACAGGGCGAACACAAAGGGGGTCCCGGTGGCCTCGTGCCACAGGGCCCCCAGGTCGTACACCCGGGGCCAGGCGCCCTTGCGGGCCTCCTGGAGGGCCCGGTCCCCGATCCAGAGGACCGCATCGCAGCCGTCCTCGGGCTCGGCGTACCGGGGCGAGAGGCCCAAACGCCGCTCCAGGAGCACCCGTACGAGCCACACCGAGGTGGCTGAGGCCGGCGTGAGCCCCACCGTGCGGCCGTCCAGGTCCTCAAGGGGCCGCCGGGAGAAGAGGAGGACCGAGGCCACCGGGCCGATGGACGAGATCGAAAGGTCGGGCAGGAACCCATAGAGTTCAGGCCGGGCCAGATACTCGGCCGAGGAGGAGGGCGCCAGGTCCACCGCCCCTTCCCGCAGCATGCGGTTCAGCTCGGCCGGCACCCCCTCCACGTACTCCACCCCGGGAAGGCCGGCCTCCTCCAACGCAAGGTAGAGGGGGGTACAGTTGGCAAACCCGATCCGACCCACCCGGAGCGGCCTCACGGCATCCCCCCGCCTGCCCGCCAGGCGGCCCGCAGGAGTCCCACGGCGGTTTTCGCATCGCGGATCTCCCCGGCCGCGGCCCGGGCCACGGCGTCGCCGAAGGCGACCCAGTGGACCTCGATCCACTCGTGGGCCCCGTGGGCGGTGGGCACCTGCCGGAGGTCCTGGGCCAGGAACAGGTGGACCTCCTCGTCGCAAAATCCCGGCGTGGGGAGGATGGATCCCAGGGGGGCCCACGCCGCCGCCTCCACCCCGGCCTCCTCGGCCAACTCCCGCCGGGCGGTGGCGAGCGGGTCCTCGCCGGGGTCGAGCTTCCCCGCCGGCAGTTCCCACAGCCACCCCCCGGCCGCGTGCCGGAACTGCCGCAGCAGGCACACCCGTCCGCCCTCATCCAGGGCCACCGCGGCCGCGCCCCCCGGGTGGCGCACCACCTCCAGGGGCAGCCGTCGGCCGTCGGGCAGCGCAACGGCCTCGATCCCCAGGTCCACCACCCGGCCCCGGTGCACCGGATACCGGGTGGACAGTTTCTTCGGCGCTCTGCTAGAGTTCATCGTTTTCCACGTCCGTCGGAGCGATGGGGCGCCAGCCTACCCAGGCCCCCTCGGAACGGTCAAGCTGAGGATCCCGACGTCCATGCCTCCCTACCGAAGCCTGCGGGAGTTCGTGGCCGCCCTGGAGGCGGCCGGCGAGCTCGCCCGCGTCCCCGACCCGCTTTCCCCGCATCTGGAGATCGCCGCCGTGGCCGACCGGATGATGAAAGCGCCGGGAGGCGGCAAGGCCCTCCTGTTCGAGCGGCCCGCCGGCTACGATATGCCGGTGCTCGTAAACGCCTTCGGGAGCCGGCGGCGCATGGCCCTGGCCCTGGGGGACGACGTGGAAGCGGTGGCGGCCCGGATCCGGCGGTGGCTCCTCACCGGGCCCCCCCAGGGGTTGCGGGAGACCGTGGATCTGGTGCGCCGGCTTCCCGAACTCCGGGGGCTTCGGCCCAAACGGGTGCGGCGGGGCGCGGCCCCGTGCCAGGAAGTGGTCCACCGGGGGGCCGCCGTGGATCTCACCCGGCTGCCGGTGCTCCACTGCTGGCCCGACGACGGCGGCCCCTTTGTGACCTTCCCCTGCGTGTTCACCCGGGACCCCGAGACGGGACGCCAGAACGTGGGCATGTACCGGCTCCAGGTGTTCGACCGGGCGACCACCGGCATGCACTGGCACGTGCACAAGGACGGAAGCCGCCTCCACCACGCCTACCGCAAGCTCGGAAAGCCCATGCCCGTGGCCGTGGCGATCGGCACCGACCCGGTGGTGACCTACTGCGCCACCGCGCCCCTGCCGCCGGGCATGGACGAGATGCTCCTGGCCGGGTTCATCCGCAAGGCCCCGGTGGAGATGGTGCCGTGCCTCACGGTGGACGTGGAGGTGCCGGCCACCGCGGAGATCGTGCTCGAAGGGTACGTGACCCCGGGGGAGACCCGGATCGAGGGCCCGTTCGGCGATCACACCGGGTACTACTCCCCGGCCGAGCCCTATCCGGTGTTCCACGTGACCGCGGTGACCCACCGCCGCAACCCCCTCTACTTCGCCACGGTGGTCGGCATCCCGCCCATGGAGGACGCCTGGATGGGCTGGGCCACCGAGCGGATCTTCGCCCCGCTCCTGGCCACCCAGTGGCCCGAAGTCGCGGACATGCACCTGCCCCCCGAGGGGGTGTTTCACAACCTGGCGCTCCTCGCGGTGGACAAGCACTTCCCCATGCAGGCCCGGCGGCTCTTCCAGGGACTCTGGGGCGCCGGCCAGATGAGCTTCACCAAGGTGCTCGTCGCACTCGACGACGACGTGGACGTGACCGACGTGCCCGGGGCGATGAGGGCCGTGCTCGATCGGGTGCGGCTTCCCGAGGGGCTCGTGGTGACCGAGGGGGTGCTGGACGCCCTCGACCACTCGGGGCTCCGGCCCCTGTGGGGCGGAAAGCTCGGCGTGGACGCGACCCGCCCCCTTCCCGGGGAGCCGGGTCATGGGGAGCCCCCGCCCCCGGGCACCCCGGCTCCCACCGAAGGGGAACTCCTCGGCCTACTGCGGCCCCGATTTCCCGGCCTGCGGGCCTGCCGGATCCCCGTGCCGGAGGCCCGCCTCACCCTGGCGCTCCTGGTGCTGGAAAAGAGCCGGCCCGGGGAGGGGAGCGACCTGGCCGAGGCCGCCCTGGAGCACCCCGGGGTGGACGTGGCCGTGGCCGTGGAGGGCCGGGTGGACGACCCTCTCCGGGTCCTGGCCTGGCGGGCCCTTGCCAGCCTCGATCCGGTGCGGGATCTTTTCGTGCAGGGAAACAAGGTCGGCGTGGACGCCACCACGAAGGGCCCCGAGGAGGGGTACGACCGGGAATGGCCCGCCGAGGTGGCCCATCCCCCCGAGCTCACGGCCCGGGCCGCCGAGATGCTCCGGCGGCTCGGCCTCGAGTAACGCAAAGGAGGCAACCCGATGGACGGCGAAAAGCTTTCGTGCGTGACCCCGAGCGGCGATCCGGCCGCTTGCGAAACCGAGACAAGGCACCACAGGGAGTACCGGGCGCGGCTCCCGGAAGCCGTGGAGAAGCTCGTGGAGAGCTGCCGCACGGTGCCCCACATCGCCCACGTGGACGCCGCGCTGATCCCCTCGAAGGAGGAGGTCACCGACCTGGTGGGGCTCATGATCCGGCTCGTGTTCCCTGGATTCTTCGGTCACCAGGAGCTCGACTGGGGGAGCCTGCCCTACCGGGTGGGCCAGGGCGCGGCCGAACTCTTCGACCGTCTGAGCCTCCAGATCGCCCGGTCGATCCGCCATGAGTGCCGGCGCACCGAGAGCCTCTGCACCCACTGCCTTGACACCGGGCAACGCCAGGCCCTGGAGTTCCTGCACCGGCTGCCCAAGGTACGCGAGATGGTCTCGGGGGACGTCGTGGCCGCCTACCGCGGCGATCCCGCGGCCAAGAGCTACGACGAGATCGTGTTCTGCTACCCGGGGGTTTACGCCATCGCGGTGTACCGCCTCGCCCACGAACTCTGGGACCTGGGGGTGCCGCTCCTGCCCCGGATGATGACCGAGCTCGCCCACAGCCAGACCGGGATCGACATCCACCCCGGGGCCCGGATCGGCCGGGAGTTCTTCATCGACCACGGCACCGGCGTGGTGATCGGGGAAACCACCGAGATCGGGGACCGGGTCACCCTGTACCAGGGGGTCACCCTGGGGGCGCTGTCGTTCCCCCGGGACGAGCGGGGGGATCTCGTGCGGGGGCACAAGCGCCACCCCACCATCGAGGACGACGTGATCATCTACTCCGGGGCCACGATCCTGGGGGGGAACACCGTGATCGGCCGAGGGTGCGTGATCGGCGGAAACGTCTGGCTCACCGAGAGCGTTCCCCCGGGCACCAAGGTGACCCTGAAGGCCCCCGAGCTCGTGTACCGGCCGGCCCCGCCCAACGGCCCGGGGGCATGATGCCCTCGACTCTCCGGAGGGGGTGCCTCCTCGGCCTCGCGCTCCTCCTCGGGGCGGCGGGCGTGGGCCGGGCGGCCCCCTGGGCCCCGCCCGGCTGGGTCGTGGCCCGGGAGGAGCCGGCCCCGGGACCCACGAACCCGGCCGCCGCGGCCGTCGGATGGGGGGTCCGGCTCTACCAGGCCACGGCGAGCCAGGTGGACGGCGACCGCTGCCCCAGCCACCCCACCTGCTCTGCCTACGCCGCCCAAGCCCTGCGGGAGCACGGCCCCCTCGTGGGGCTCCTTCTCACCTTCGGCCGGCTGGTCTCCGAGGCCGACGAGGCCGGGTTCGCCCCGCGGGTCTGGGTGGACGGCCGGTGGAAGGTCCACGACCCGGTGGACCAGGATCTGGCCTTCTGGAGGGGGCGCCTTGCGCCGTAGGGCGGCGGGCCTGGCCCTGGCGGCCCTGGTGCTCCTGGCCCTCGGGGCTCGGGCCACGCCCCCGCCCGACACGGCCGAAGGGATCCTCTCGTTCGGGAACGCGCTTCTTCGTTCCGGCGACAGCTTCCGGGCGGCCACCGAGTACCTGAGAATCCTCCACCACTTCCCCGACGCGCCCGAGGCCCTCCGGGCCCTCGAGGGGCTGGGCCGAGCCTACGCCCTGGCCGGCCGGTGGGACGAGGCGGCCCAGGCCTTCGGCCGGCTCCAGGAACTCGCCCCGTCGGCCGAGCACCGGCGGCTCTGGGCCGGCGCCCTGTACCGGGCGGGCCGGTACGCCGAGGCGGCCCGGGCCTCCCTCGTCCCGGACGCCGGGGAGGAGAACCGCACCCTGGGCACCCTGGCCCGGCTGCGGGCCGGGATGGGGGGCGCCCCCGGGGAACGGGGCGACCTCCGGGCCGAGTACGAGGCCCTGCCCCGCAAGAGTCCGGCCGCGGCCGGGCTCCTCTCGGCGGTGCTTCCGGGCGCCGGGCACCTCTACACCGGCCGGCCCCGGGACGCTGCCGTCGCGCTGGTGCTCAACGGCGCGTTTCTCTGGGGCACCTGGCAGGCCGCCCGCGCCGACCAGTGGGCCCTGGCCGGCATCCTGGGGGCGCTCGAGCTCGGATGGTACGGGGGCACGATCACCAGCTCCATGAACGCGGCCCACAAGTGGAACCGCCGGGAGGAGGGCCGGTTTTTCTCCCGGTGGGAGGCCGGGGCGCTTCCCCGGTGGGACCTGGTGTTCCTGCCCGGGGGCGGCGGGGCCGTGGCCACCTGGACGTGGTGAGCCGGGTCTCCTAGAATCGCGGGGCTGACGAAACGGACGAGACGGAGGAAGACGAGATGGCACGCGGCGTGAACAAGGTGATTCTGATCGGCAACGTCGGGCGGGACCCGGAACTCCGGTACACCCAGAACGGCACCGCGGTCTGCAACTTCTCGCTGGCCACCACCGAGCGGGCGAAGATCGGCGGCGAGTGGCAGGACAAGACCGAGTGGCACAACATCGTGGCCTGGAGCCGCCTGGCCGAGATCTGCAACCAGTACCTCCAGAAGGGCACCCAGGTGTACATCGAGGGCCGGCTCCAGACCCGCAAGTGGGAGGACCGGGACGGCAACACCCGGTACCAGACCGAGATCGTGGCCCAGGACATCCAGTTCCTGAGCCGCACCCGCCAGGACGGCGCCCCGGCCGGCCCCCGCCGGGGCCCGGGGGGCCCGGCACCGGACGACGCGTTTGCCGGACCCGACGACTTCCCCGGCCCCGACGACCCGGGCTTCGACCCCAACGACGACGTACCCTTCTGATCCGACCTCGGTCGCTGCCGGTTTTTCCGGTCTTCGGCCGGCGGCGCCACGCGCACACGACAACGGCCACCCGGTGCGTCAGCGCCGGGTGGCCGTTGTCGTATCGGGGCGCAGGGAACCCGAAGGCCTCACGAGGCCAGGGCGTCCCGGTCCTCCTCCGCGTCGGCGAAGAAATCCTCGAGCCAAAGGGCCCGGTCGTTGCGGGGCAGCACCAGCACCCGGTCCTCGTCGGCCGGGTTCCGGGCCCGGTGGTACCGGGCGTACACGGCCCCCTCGTCCACCCCCACGATCTCGATCTTCCCCGAGGCATGGCTCATGGCGTAGCGCACCCGGCGGGCGAGCCCAGAGAGTCGCTGCCGCGCCCGATGCAGGATCTCCCACCCCTCGACGATCGGCACGGCGAACGCCCGGTTCCCCACGGCCGGCCGCATCTGGAACAGGTAGTACGGGGTGGCGCCGAGGCCCACGAGCTCCTGGTACAGCTCGGCCAGCACCTCCGGATCGTCGTTGAGCCCCCGCACCAGCGGGCACTGGTTGAACACCTGGGCCCCCGCCTCGAGGAACCGCTCCACGCACCGCCGGGCCTCGGGGCCGAGCTCGGCCGGGTGGTCGAAGTGGGTCATCACCGCGAGCGCCTTGCCCCGGGTCCGCACCTCCCGGACGAGCGCGAACAGGCCGGGGTCCTTCAGGATCCGCAGTGGGTTGTACGCCGGGGTCTTCGACCCGATCCGGATCGTGGCCACGTGGGGCACCCCCGCGAACGCGAGCACCGCCTCACGCAGCCGGGCCGTGGGCAGCACCAGCGGGTCGCCGCCGGTCAGGAGCACATCCCGGATCTCGGGGTGCTCCTCCACGTACCGCACGGCCGCGCCCAGGTCCTGCAGGCACTCCCGCTCCGCCTGCATGAAGAGCCGCTTGCGAAAGCAGTACCGGCACAACCCGGCGCACTGGTCGGTCAGGAGCACGACCACGGTGTCCCGGTACTTGTGCTGCACGCCGGGCAGCACCCGGTTGGCCTTCTCGTTCGAGGGGTCGAAGCTTCCCGCGTCCTCGAGCTCCCGCGGATCGGGAACCACGACCCGCCGCAGGGGATCCCCAGGATCCCTCCAGGAAACCCGCGAAAGATAGTAGGCGGGGGCCTGGAACCGGAACCGGCGGGCCACCGGCTCCAGCCTGGCCCGCTCCTCGGGCTTGAGGCCGGGAACCGCGTTCAGGTGCGTGACAAACCGGCCGGGCTCAAAGGCTCGCATATCGGTCCATTGGGGTGGAGTCATGGCACACCTCCTTTGAAGATCGGTCCTGCGGTCGTCAGTCGTCCGTCGTCGGTCGTCGGTCGAACGGGGCCGGGGCCGTCGGACGGGGACCCCCCGGACCCGGGGCGAAACGCGTCCGTCCGGGACGCCGCCGCGCCCGTGGCGGACCACCATGTCGTGCTAGGGAGTGACGATCTCGCGCCGCACCGGAAACCCGGCAGCGGGATGGGAGATCCCCCTTATTGCACAAAACGGCGTTCCATTGCAAATCAGGGCCGGGCCCCCTGGACCGACGGGGATCGGGTCTCCCCCGACGTCTCCCCGGAGCGGGGACACGGCGCGGGGGAAGCGGTCGCGGGGGAGGAACGGGCGGGAGGAAGGACGCGGCGCCCGCCTGCGGAACGTCCCACGGGGAAGGCCGAGTTGCAACAAGGGAAGGGCTGCCGACGGAGGCGCAGAAGAGAGGAAAAGAAGCGGGTGATGTGCGAGCGAAGGGCGCGCGCCGGCCTAGTGGTCTGTCTCACAAAAAAGTATGCAAATTGCAGCGGTGGGGCTGGGGGTTCCGACGAAGCGCGACGACCGAGCAGCGCGGGCCGCCCGGCGCCAGGGGAGCGGCCGCGGCGCGTGCCCTCACGCGCCGCAGCGGACCGCGCCGAGGCGGCCCCTGCGAGGTCGTTTAGCGAAGGAGGGGCCCCCAGCCCCACGCCTGGGGAAACCTACGGGATTTCGGGAACGCTTCACGAGCCCAGGTCCTCGGCCGCGATCTCGATGTCGCTCATCCAGGCGAGGAGCTTGCGGGTGCTTTCGGCGAACTGGACCACCAGCTTCGTGGCCGGCCCCCGGCCCTGCACCCGGAGGATGCGCCCTGCACCGTAGGCGGGGTGGCGCACCCGCATGCCGGGCCGGAAGGTCACGGCGCCGGGTTCGGGTTGGAGATACCGTCCGCCCTCATGGTCGCCGGAAGCGGGGAGGTCGGGGGGAGCGCCGGCGCCGAAGGGGACGGAGGCGGGTTCGGGCTCGACCCGGCGGAACACTCCGGGCGGCAGTTCCCCCAGGAACCGGCTCGGGTCCCGGAGCCCCTCGTCCCGCCCGTACACCCGCCGGATGCGGGCCCGGCTCAGGAACAGGCGGTCCTTGGCCCGGGTCATGCCCACGTAGCAGAGCCGCCGCTCCTCCTCCACGTCGCCGTCCTCCCAGATGCTGAGCTGATGGGGCAGGGTGCCCTCCTCGAGCCCGGTCAGAAACACCACCCGGTACTCGAGCCCCTTGGCGGCGTGGAGAGTCATCAGGGTCACGGCCTCGGCGCGGTCGGGGCCCAGGTCCTGGTCGCTCACCAGCGCGGCCCGGTCGAGGAACGCCTTGGCCCCCCCGCCCTCGTCCCGCTCGAACGCCTCTGCCGCGTTCAAGAGCTCCTGCAGGTTCTCCCGGCGCTCCTGGGCCTCCCGCGGGTCCTCCTTGGCCAGGGCCTCCAGGTATCCCGAGTCCTCCAGGATCCGAAGGAGGAGCTCCCGGAGGGGCACCGTGCCGTGGATCTCCCGCCATCCGTCCAGGAGCCCCAGAAACGCCGCGAGGCTCCGGGCCTGGCGGGTCTTGAGCCGGCCCTCGGCCACGGCCCGGCGGGCCGCCTCGTACAGACCGATCCCCTCCTCCCGGGCCACCCCCTCCACCACCTCGAGCGTGGCCCGGCCGATGCCCCGGGGCGGCACGTTCACCACCCGCCGAAACGCCAGGGGGTCGTCGGGGTTCACCACGAGGCGCAGGTACGCGAGGGCGTCCTTGACCTCCCTTCGGTCGTAGAACCGAAGACCCCCGTACACCACGTAGGGGATCCCCCGGGTCAGGAGGGCCTCCTCGAGGGGCCGGGACAGGGCGTGCACCCGGTAGAGAACGGCGATCTCCCCCAGGGGCATCCCCTGGCGCCGGAGCTCCGCGATCGTGTCGGCCACCCAGGCGGCCTCGTCCTCCTCGGTGCGGGCCTCGTGGACCACCAGGGGCTCGCCCTCGCCCCGGTCGGTCCAGAGCCGTTTGGGGTGGCGGTGGCGGTTCCGGCTCACCACCGACCAGGCGGCGTCGAGGATCGCCTGGGTGCTCCGGTAGTTCTGCTCGAGCTTGACCACCCGTGCCCCCGGAAAGTCCTGCTCGAAGGCGAGGATGTTCCGCAGATCGGCGCCACGCCAGCTGTAGATGGACTGGTCGTCGTCCCCCACCACACACAGGTTCCCATGGAGGGCCGCGAGGTGCCGGGCCAGGAGGTACTGGACCCGGTTCGTGTCCTGGAACTCGTCGATCAGGATGTGCCGGAACCGGCGCCGGTAGTGGTCGGCCAGATCAGGGTGCCGCTCGAACAGGAGAAGCGTCTCCAGGAGGAGGTCGCCGAAGTCCATGGCCCGGGCCTCCCGGAGCCGCTCCTGGTAGCGCTCGTAGAAGTCCCGCAAGGTCCGGTCGGTTTCGGCTGGGAGGCGCTCGGGCGGGATTCCGTCGTCCTTGAGCCGCTGGACCCGGTGGAGGAAGGCCCCGGGTGCGGCCCGGCGGCCATCGAGCCCCAGCTCGTCCACCACCGTTTTGGCGAGCCGGCGCTGGTCGTCGGCGTCGTAGATCGTGAACTCGGGGCCCACCCCGAGCAGATGGCCGTGAGCCCGCAGGATCCGCAGGCACACCCCGTGGAACGTGCCGATCCAGATGCCGGCCGACCGGCTTCCCAGGAGGGCCTCGACCCGGCGGAGCATCTCGCGGGCGGCCTTGTTCGTGAAGGTTACGGCCAGGATCTCCCGGGGGCTCACCCCGGCCGCGCCGATTAGGTAGGCGATCCGGTAGGTGAGCACCCGGGTCTTGCCGCTCCCGGCGCCGGCCAGGATGAGGAGCGGCCCCCCGCCGTGGGACACCGCCTCCCACTGGGCCGTGTTGAGCTGGGCCCGGATCGCCTCGGGGTCGAACGCGTGCTCGCGGGTCACGCCTGGGCTCCCCGGAAGGTGCGGTCGATCAGGGCCTTGTTGTAGGCGGCCAGGATGTCCCGGCGCGAGAGCATGCCGATTACCTTTCTCGGGTCGTCACGGCGCACCACGGGCAGGTGCTCGATGTTCCGGTACCCGATCTTCGCCAGGGCGTCGCGCAGGGTCTCGTCGGGAAAGATCGTGATGACCCGAGGGGTGGCGAGCTCCTTGGCCACGATGAGGTCCTCGAGCCCCTCCTCGTAGGCCACCTCCCGCAGATCCTGGAGGCTCAGGATGCCTGTGAGGCGGCCCCCGTCGTCCACCACCGGGAAGGTGACGTGCCGGGACGAGGGAATGACCTGGAGGAGCTCCCGCAGGGGCGTGGCCTCGTGGATCGCCTCCACTTCGGGGTTCATCACCTCCTCGGCCCGGATCGACTCGAGGAGCCCCACCTCCCGGCCCTCCTCCAGGTGGATCCCCCGGCGGGCGAGCTCCAGGGTGTCGATGGACTCCCGCTGGAAGTACCGGCACACCGTGTACCCGATGACGCAGCAGAACATGATGGGGACGATCACCGAGTACTCCCCGGTCATTTCAAAGATGAGGAAGATCGCGGTCATGGGCGCGTGGGTGGCCGCGGCCAGAAACCCGCCCATGCCCACCAGGGCATAAGCGCCGGGGCCGGCCGCGAGCGACGGGAACCAGGCCCGCACCAGGCTCCCGTAGGCCCCGCCCAGCATCGCCCCGATAAAGAGGCTCGGGGCGAACACGCCGCCGGCGTTTCCGCTGCCCAGGGTGAGCCCCGTGGCCAGGATCTTCGCCACCGCCAGAGCGAGGAGCAGCCACCCTCCGATCTGCCCGGCCAGGGCCGCCTCGATGTGCTCGTACCCGTCGCCCAGCACCTGGGGCAGGGCGATCCCGATCACCCCGGTGAGCGCCGCGCCGACGAGGGGCTTTAGGCGCTCGGGGGCCTTCCACCGGGCGAACCGGTCCGTCAGGTCGTAGAAGCTCCGGATGAACGCCACGGCGGCCAGGGCCACCAGCACCCCGAGCACGCAGTAGAACACCACCTCCCAGGGGCTGCGGAGCACGTAGTGGCGGGGCACCTCGAAGGCGGGGCGGTTCCCCTCGAACGTCCGGGTCACCAGGGCCCCGAGCCCCGAGCTGATCACGATGGGGGTGAAGCTCGTAGCGTCGAAGTTCCGAAGAAGCACGATCTCGTGGGCGAAGAACACCCCGGCGATCGGCGCGTTGAACGTTCCCGAGATCCCCCCGGCCACCCCGCAGGCCACCAGGGTGCGGAGCCGCTCCTGGCCCACCCGGAGCACCTGGCCCACCAGCGACCCCAGGGTCCCGCCGATCTGGGCGATGGGCCCCTCGGTTCCGGCCGATCCGCCGGTACCGATGGTGATGGCCGAGGCCAGCGACTTGACCACGAGGGTGCGGGCCCGGAACACCGCCCCCTTCAAGTTCACGGTTTCCAGGAACCGGGGGAGCCCGTACCCCCGGACCTCGCCGGGGAAGAGCATGTCGAGGGGAACGAGAAGGGCCGCGCCCGCCGTGGGCAAGAGCGGCAGGAGAAGAAGGAACGGGAACCCGTAGTCGATGCCCAGGGCGTGCCAGCCGGTGTCGAACACCACCCGGTGCACCAGGTGGATCAGCCGGCGGTAGGCGATGTTCCCCGCCCCGGCCAGAAGCCCCACGGCCACCGCCATGTACAGGGTAGCCGTGTGCTCCGACGGCCGGATCCGATCGATCCACCGGTTGAGCCGGTCCGACAGGGGTTTGAGCGGGCGCTGGGTGGTCACTGCGGTTCCTCCCGGCGGGGTGCGCAGGGCGCGCCATGATACGCCGGGGAACCGGGGGGCTCAAGCGCCGGGCGTGCCCACCCGCACCGCCGGGGGCCGGGAGTCAGGGGTCAGAAATCAGAGGACAGAGGACAGAAGACCCTACCGGGAGCCGCCCAGCCACCCAGCCGCCCAGCCGCCTAGCCCGCCCCGCCACCCAGCCCGCCGTTCACCCCTTCTTCCGCAGGAGCCGGTCCAGGGTCGAGGCGAGTTCGCGCACGTGCACGGGCTTCGGGAGCCACTCGTCGAACTCGGTCTCGGCCGGCCGGGTGACGCCCATGGGCAGGGGGTACCCGGTCACGGCCACCACGGGCACCCCGGGCCGTTGGGCCTTCACCTTCCGGGCGAGCGCCCGGCCGTCGAGGCCGGGCATGGCGAGGTCGGTGACCACGGCCTCGATCCGGTCGGCCTCGGCCTCCCAGCGGGCCAGGGCCTCGGTGCCGTCCCGGGCCTCGAGCACCCGGTAGTTCAGCCGCTCCAGCATGGCCCGCAGGATCTCCCGCACATTCGCGTCGTCCTCGGCCACGAGCACGGTCTGGCCCGCCCCCTCGGGTGCCGCGCCGATCACCGTGGAGCGCCGGGCATGGGGCCGCTCGGCCGCGGGCAGGTAGATCCGCACCGTGGTGCCCTCGCCCACCCGGCTTTCGAGGTCCACGAATCCCCCGTGCTCCTTCACCAGGCCGTAGACCTGGGCGAGCCCGAGGCCCGTGCCCTGGCCCGACGGCTTCGTGGTGAAAAAGGGCTCGAACACCCGGTCGAGATGCTCGGGTGCGATGCCGGTGCCCGTGTCGGCCACCGCGAGGCACACCCACTGGCCCGGCTCCATGCCGGGTACCGGAGGCGCCGTGCCGGGGTCCACCCCCACCCCTTCCAGGTGGATCCGGATCTCTCCCCCCGAGGGCATGGCGTCCCGGGCGTTCACCGCGAGGTTCGTGACGATCTGCTGGATCTGGGCCGGGTCGGCCTCGACCCAGTAGGTGCCCGGCTCGAAGCCCACGCTGACCCGGATACCCTCGGGAAAGGTGGACTCGAAGAGCTTCCCCAGCTCCTTGACGAAGCTCAGGAGATCCATGGGCTGGCGCTCGCTCTTCGTGCGCCGGCCGAAATCGAGCACCTGGCGCACGAGATCGGCCGCCCGGAACGACTGCACGAGCATCTGCTCGAGCCGGTTCTTGACGTCGGCGGGGATGTCGTCGCGGCTCCGGAGCACCTCGGCGTACCCCACGATGGCGCTCAGGATGTTGTTGAAGTCGTGGGCGATGCCGGCCGCGAGCTGCCCCAGGGCCGCGAGCCGCTCCTGGAGTGCGATCTTCTCCAGGCGCTCCCGTTCCTCGGTCACGTCCGAGAGCGCCACCACCCAGGCCTCGGCCCGGGCCGGGTCGCCCACCGCCCGGGCCGCCACCTGGAGTACCCGGGGGTCCGGGGGAGGGGTGAAGATCTCGTGGACCGGCCGGCCGTCGGCCGGGGCCGCCAGGAGCTCCGGCAGGGGCCGGCCGGCGAGCGCCGTCACCCGACCGGCGGGGTCGGTCTCGGCGCGGGCGTCGAGCAGGGCCCGGGCCGCCGGGTTCGCCAGCCGGACCTCGCCGTCGGGCCCGAGGAGCGCGATGCCGTCTGGGGCGAGCTCGAGCACGGCCTCGAGCTGGCGGCGGGCCCGCTCCCGCTCCTCCTCGGCCCGCACCCGGGCCGTCACGTCCACGGCCGAGCCCTGCCAGGCCACCAGCTCGCCCCGGCGGTCCCGGATGGCGCTCGCGTGGCCCTCGAGCCACACCGCCGACCCGTCGGCCCGCCGCAGGGGGGCCACAAACTTCTCCACCAGCCCCTGGGTCCGCAGGCGCTCCATCCACCGCTCCCCGTCCTCGGGGTTGACCCAGAGCTCGCGGGCGTTCACCCGCATCAGGGCCACGGGGTCGGGGTAGCCCAGGATCCGGGCGAAGGCCGGGTTGGCCGTCAAAAACCGGCCGGCGGCGGTGGACACGAACAGGCCCACCGGCAGGTTCTCCACCAGATCCCGGTACCGGGCCTCGGCCTCGACCAGGAGCCGGTCTTTCTCGGCCCGCTCCAGGGCGTTGCGGGCGGCCACGGCGAGCCGGGCGAAATGGTGGGGCGATTTCACCACGTAATCCGAGAGCCCCTGCTTCATGGCCTCGACCGCCACCTCCTGGGTGCCGGTGCCCGTGAACATGATCACCGGCGCCTCGGGCCACCGGGTTTTGGCCAGGGAGAGGACCGCCAACCCGTCGGTCCACCGCAGGTGGTAGTCGGTCACCACGAGATCCGGCGGCGGGCCGTCCAGCGCCTCGAGCCAGGCCTCCCGGTCGGCCACTTCCACCGCCTCGAGCACCGGGAACGCCTTTCGCAGCTCCCGCAGGGCAAGGGCCCGGTCGTCGGGGTTGTCGTCGGCGATGATCACCCGCAGGCCCGGCCCGGTCACGGCTCCCCCTCCAGGGCCAGGCGGCCCCGCAGCCGGCCCAGCTCGTCGGCCACCGCCTCGACCCGGCGGATCCAGGTCTCGGGCGGGCCGGGGTCCTTCTCCAGCGCCTCGCACCGGGCCGCCAGGGCCAGGGCCCCCAGGCCCCGGGCGTTCGATTTCAGGGTGTGGGCCGCGCGGGTCAGGGTCTCCCGGTCGCCCCGGTCCGCGGCGTCGCGCATGGCCAGGATCTGGCGGCCCGCCTCCTCGAGGAAGATCCGGACCATGGTGTCGGCCGACCCCACGGCCACCCGCTCCATGTCGGCCCGGAACCGCTGGTAGGCCTTCTCGTCCAGCACCGGCTCCCGGCAGGCGTCCGGTTCCCGGGCCGCCGAGAGCTCGATCCAGAACCGGCTTCCCTTCCCGGGCTCCGACACCACCCCGGCCCGGCCGCCCATGCGCTCGGCCGCCTTGCGCACGATGGCGAGCCCCAGGCCGGTGCCCGGGTAGGCCTCGGGCCCGTGGAGCCGCAGGAACAGCCCGAAGATCCGCTCCTGGTCCTCGGGGGGGATGCCGATGCCGTTGTCCTCCACCCACAGCCGCACCCGGCCGCCCTGCTCCTCGGCCCGGATCGTGACCTCGGGCCTTCGGCCCTCGGGCACGAACTTGAGGGCGTTCCCCACCAGGTTCCCAACGGCCCGTACCACCATGCGGCGGTGGCCCCGCACCAACGGCAGGGGCCCCTCCACCCGGATCACCGCGTCGGGCCGGTCGAACTCCTCCAGGGCCTCGACCACGGCGGCCCCGAGGTCCACCTCCTCGAGCCGGAGCTCCTCCCGGGCGAGCCGGCTGTACTCCAGGAGGTCCCGCACCAGCCGGTCCATGGACCGGGCGGCCCTCACGATCCGGCCCGCGTACTCCGAGCCCTCGTCCCCCAGCCCCTCGCCGCAGTCCTCGAGGAGCGCCTGGGCGAACCCCTCCATGGCCCGCAGCGGCGCCCGCAGGTCGTGGCTCACGGTGTAGGTGAAGGCCTCGAGCTCCTGGTTGGCCTGCTGGAGCCGCTCGGCCAGGAGCCGGAGCCGCTCCTCCCGCTCCCGGAGCTCGGCCTCGGCCCGCTTGCGCTCGGTGATGTCCCGCACCAGCACCACCCAGCCGGTCTCGTCGTCCACCGCGTAGCGCCCTACCGACACCTCGGCCGGGAAGGCCGCGCCCCCCGCCAGCCCCCGGGTCTCCCAGGGCCCCTTGGGCGGCTCGGCCCCCACGTCGAGGTCGGGCAGGAACTCCCGCACCGGCCGGCCCGCGAGCCGGTCGGTCGCCTCGCCGAACAGGAGCCCGGCCGAGGGGTTGGCCGAGGTGATCCGGCCCGAGGCGTCCACCGTGAGCACCCCGTCGGGCGCGGCCCGCACCAGCGCGCCGGTGCGGGCCTGTTCCAGGTGGAGGAGCCGCTCGCTGCGGTGGAGCCGCACCAGGTGGTCGGCCCGGCGCTCCAAAACGGCCCAGTGGATCGGCTTGGTCACGTACTCGGTGGCCCCGGCGCCGAGGGCCCGGTCCACGCTTTCGGGGTCGTCGAGGGCGGTGACGAACAGGATGGGGAGGGTCTTGCCCTGGGGCAGGGCCCGGATGCGGCGGCAGGCCTCGAACCCGTCCATCTCGGGCATGACCCCGTCGAGGATCACGAGGTCCACGGGTCCGGCGGCGAACCGCTCCAGGGCCTCCCGGCCGTTTTCGGCCTCCACCACGGTCCAACCCTGGCGGCCCAGCACGTGGGCCGCCATCTGGCGGGTCATGCGGTCGTCGTCGGCCACGAGCACCGTGGCCGGCTGGGCGGGAACCGGAACCATGGGCGCACCCCCTTTCTCGCGCGGGTCGGGTCCGGCGGGCATCTGCGCCGCATTCTAGCGCAAAATTTCTCCCGAGCAAGGGAGGGGAAACCAAATCCCACTTTCGTTTTGAATAGTTATCGATTTGCGCCCGGCGGGTCCCGGTACAGGTGAGCCACCCAGGCCCCGTACCCGTTGTAGGCCGGGGTGGGCACCCGCTCGCCGGTGCCCAGGCGCCACTCCCGGTCGCCGCCGGCGATGTTGGAGAAGAACCCGTACACTCCAGGGGCCAGGGTCGTCCAGAAGGTGGAGGGCCGGGTCTCGGTGAAGGTGATCCGCACGATGCCCTTCACGTTCTTGTACCCGTACTTCCAGGGCACCACGAGTCGCACCGGCGCCCCCAGGGACGGGGCCAGGGGCTTGCCGTAGGCGCCGGTGGCGAGAAGCGCGAGTTCGTTGGTGGCCTCCGCCAGGGTGAGCCCCTCGGTGTAGGGCCAGGGCCACTCGGGGTGGCGGGCCTGGCCCGGGGCCTTGTCGGGCTTGAGGAACGCGGTGAACGCCAGGTACCGGGCCGACCCCAGGGGTTCGGCCCAGCGCACGAACCGCTCCAGGGGCACCCCCTCCCAAGGGATCACGGCCGACCACCCCTCCACGCACCGGTGGCGGTAGGTGCGCTCCACGACGCCGAGCTTCCCGAGCCCGTCCAGATCGAGAGTGCGGGGCCGGGCCACCAGCCCGTCCACCGTCACGGTCCAGGGTTGGGTCGGAAACCCGGCCGCCGTCCTCCAGACCTCGCGTTTGTCGGTGGTGAACTCGTAGTAGTTGTTGAACCGGGTGGCCTCGGCCTCGGGGGTCACCGGGCCGGGGTCGGGGAAGTCCCGCGGCCACCCCCGGGCCGCCAGGAGCCCCCAGGCCCCGAGCCCGGCCAGCCCCACCCGGGCCAGGAACCGCCGCCGGTCGAGCCACACGGCCTCGGGGGTTTCGGGAAGGGAGGGAAGCCGCAACCGCATGGGTACACTCCTGTAGGCGACGCGTGGGACCAACGAGGGCACGGAGAACACGGAGGGGCGGGGCTTTCGGCCGCCTCGGCGTCAGGCCCCTCGACCGCCGACCGTGGACCGGCGACCGCTGCTATCACCCTACCCCCGTCCTCCCAACCCGCAAGCACTCCACCTGGCGCCCCGGCCCGCCTTGCGGTATTGATAGGGGATCCCCTTGCTTGCCGCGGATCGGGGGCTTGTGACGGAGCGGCATGAAGCAACCCGAGAGGGGCACGGGGAGTTAGCCTTCCAGCGTTCCAGCCTTTCCCGAGGAGCCTCCCATGATCGTCGGCGTGCCCAAGGAGCGAAAGAACAACGAGTACCGGGTGGGCATCGTGCCCTCCGGGGTGGAGGAGCTGTGCCGCGACGGCCACACCGTGCTCATCGAGACCGGGGCGGGGGAAGGAAGCGGCATCTCCGACGAGGACTACCGGGCCGCCGGCGCCCGGATCGCGGGTTCCGCCGAGGAGGTCTGGGGGGCCTCGGACCTGGTGATGAAGGTCAAGGAGCCCCTGCCCGAGGAGTACGGCCTGCTGCGCGAGGGCCAGATCCTGTTCACGTTCCTCCACCTGGCGCCCCTGCCGGAGCTCGGGAAGGTGCTTCTGGAGCGCCGGGTGCGGGCCGTGGCCTACGAGACGATCCAGCTCCCCGACGGGAGCCTGCCGCTTCTCGCGCCCATGAGCCAGGTGGCCGGCAAGATGGCGGTGCAACTCGGGGCGGCGTTCCTCCAGCGGGAGAAGGGGGGCATGGGCATCCTCCTCGGGGGCGTGCCGGGCACCAAGCACGGCCGCATCGTGATCCTCGGCGGCGGCGCGGTGGGCATCAACGCGGCCAAGGTGGCCTACGGCCTGGGGGCCGAGGTGGTCATCGTCGACATCAACCACGCCCGGCTCTCGTACATCGACGACGTGTTCGACGGCAAGGTGGTGACCCTCATGTCGAACCGCCGGAACATCCGGGAGGCCGCGGCCGCCTGCGACATGCTGGTGGGGGCCGTGCTGGTGCCCGGGGCCAGGGCCCCCCGGCTCGTGGACCGGGAGATCCTGCGGGGCATGAAGCGCGGGAGCGTGTTCGTGGACGTGGCGATCGACCAGGGCGGGGTGAGCGAAACGAGCCGGCCCACCTCCCACACCGACCCGGTGTACGTGGAGGAGGGGGTGATCCACTACTGCGTGCCCAACATCCCGGGCGCCGTGCCCATGACGAGCACCTACGCCCTCACCAACGTGACCCTGCCCTACTGCCGCAAGCTCGCCTCGGGCGACCTCGCGGCCGCGCTGAAGGCCGACCCCAGCCTCGCCAAGGGCGTGAACACCTGGGACGGCCACGTGACCTGCCGCCCGGTGGCCGAGGCCTTCGGGGTGGAGTGGACCCCCCTGGAGACCCTGATCGGGTAGGCCGGTGGCCCGCTGCGCCGTCTGCCACACCCGCTACGATCCGGCCGACCCGGCCGACGCCGCCCGCCACCGCCGGCTCCACGACCGGGTGACCCGGGGCCTGCCCCGCCGCCCCCTCGCGGCCGAGCGGGTGCTCTGGCACGGCGACGGCGACCGGGTGACCGTGGTGCCCCCCGACGCGCCCCGCCGGCTCCGGGAGCGGGTGGTGGAGATCGCCCGGATCGGGGCCCGGGAGATGGGCTACACCGGCGCCCCCTATTCCCTGCGGGAACCCCGGGCGCTTCGCACCCACGCCTTCCTGGGATACCGGGGCGGCCGACTCGCCGGTGTGTTTCTCCTGGCCCTTCGGCCCCTGGAGGCGCTGGCCGAGTGGGCCGAGGGCGAGGAGCCCGACGGGGTGGCCCCGGCGAAGGGGTGGCGGCCCGTGGAGCCGGCCCAGGGGCAGGCCTGGTCGGTGGACTTCCTGTGGGTGGCCCCCGCGTATCGGCGCCGGGGCCTCGGCTGCCGCATCCTGGGGGAGGCCTGCCGGTACCTGGGAACCGGGCCGGACGCCGTGGCCTGGCTCCCGCCCTTCACCGCGGTGGGCCGGCGGTTCATCCCGTCGGTGAGCGGGCCGGTGTTCCGGGTGTCGCGGTGAGGGAGCGGCGGGAAAGCGGGAAAGCTA
>NZ_BAAHXI010000068.1:0-20733 GCF_054656955.1 Deferrisoma palaeochoriense | reverse complement strand
GAGGGCACCGGGCCCCGGAACCCGTTGGGGGAGTGAAGTTGATCCGGCACGACGGACGGGAAGCCAAAGGACACATGAAGCCCTTTTACTTTGTTGCGCTTGTGCTCGCCCTTGTCCTGGCCGCCTGCGCCGGGCCCCGGCCGGCACAAAAGCCCGGGCCGGAGGCCGGGAAGGAGGCGGCGCCCCTGGGGGAGGGCACGGCGCGGCTCGGGGCCCCGGGGCTCCTGGCCCGGGCCCGCACGGCCTTCGAGGCGGGGGACTACGGCGAGGCCATCGAGGGGGCCCGGAGGGCCCGGGCCATGGCCCCGGACCTCGACGAGGCCTGGCGCCTGGAGGCGCGGGCCCGGGCGGCCACCGGGGATCGGCCCGGGGCCCTGGCCGTGTGGACCGAGGTCCTGGGCCGCGTGCCCGGCGACCCCGAGGCCGCGGAGGCCGCCGCCCGGCTGGCCGCCGATCTGGGCCGGGAGGCCGAGGTGGGGGAACTCCTGGCGGGGCAGGGGGAGGCCGCCTCCGGCTGGGCCGGGTGGCTCGCCCTGCGGGCCGGAAGGCCCGGGAGGGCCCGGGACCTTCTCGCGGCCGCGGTGGCCGCCGGTCGCACCGAGTGGCGGGTGGCCCTGGGCCGGGCGCTTTTGGCCCTGGGGGACCTGGACGCCGCGGCCGCCGAGGCCGAACGGGCCACGGCGGAGCGCCCCGACGACCCCGAGGCGTGGCTCCTGGCCGGCGACGTCGCCCGGGAACAGGGCCTCGGCGCTGAGGCCCGGGCGGCCTACGAGGCCGTGCTGGCCCGCGACCCCGGCCGGTACGCGGCCCGGGTGAACCTGGCGTCGGTCCTCCTCTCCCAGGGGGAGGCCGGGGCGGCCGAGGAACTTCTGCGGGAGGCGGCCAAGGGGGCGCCGGACCGGCCCGAGGCCTGGACCAATCTGGGCCTGGCCCTTCGGTCCCAGGGCCGCTACGCCGAGGCGGCCGAGGCCTACCACAAGGCCCTCGAGGCCCGGCCGGGGTACCTGCCGGCGCTTAAGAATCTGGGCATCTGTTACGAGAAGTACCTGGGGCGGCTCGCCGACGCGATCCAGGTCTACGACCGGTACCTGGGACTCGCCCCGGGCGACGAGGAGGTGGCCCGCTGGCGCAAGGCCGCCGAGCGAAGGGCGGGGGAGAAATGACGGGCTTGGGAACGCGCGGTGCCGATCGGGCCAGAATGGGTGACGGCGCGGCGAAAGGGACTCGGGCGGCCGCAGGTAGTTGGTCGCGGGTCGCGGGTCGTTGGTCGCAGGTCGTAGGTCGTAGGTTGTGGAACTTCTGGAGGTCGAGGAACCCGCGGAGGTTATTGGTCGTTGGTCGTTGGGTTCCGCCTCCTCGGGACGGGCGGCAGTTGGCCCGACAAACGACAAACGACGAACGACCCGCGGCAGTTGTCCCGTCCGAACGTTCGCACGTCCCAGCGTCCGCACGGTCAACGATTCACGATTCCCGATTCCCGATTCACGGTTCAAGGCAGTTCCTCCCGCTCCTGGCCGCCCTGGCCGCGGCGCAGATCCTGGCGGGGCCGGTGCGGGCCGAGGGGCCGCCCAAGCCGCCGGCCGAGATCCGGATGAAGGAGGTGGAGATCCGGGGCGAGGTGGAGCGGCCCGGGGTGTTCTACGTGATTCCCCGCCGGGCCACCCCGCTCGATCTGGGCCCCCGCAACCGGGACTTCCGCCCCGAGATTTTGGAGCCGTTGATGCCGGCGGGACGCGAGGACGTTAGGACGTTAGGACGGTAGGACGGTGGGACGGTAGGACGGTAGGACGTTAGGACGGTGGGACGTTCCGTCCGCACGTCCGCACGTCCCAACGTCCGCACGGTTGTCCGTCCGCCCGTCCGCACGTCCTAGCGTCCGCACGGTCAACGATTCACGATTTACGGCAGTTGAAACGATTCACGGAAGTTCAGAGGAGTTCCATCCATGTGGGAAGGCATTGCACGGGCGTTTCAGGAGGGGGGGGTGTTCATGTACGCCATCACCGGGGCCCTGGGGTTCGGGGTGGCGGTGATCCTGGAGCGCCTGTACTGGCTGCTGGGGCGGTTCAACGTGGACGGCCGGAAGTTCTTCGGCGAACTCAGGAAGCTGATCGAGGCGGGGGACCTGGAGGCCGCCCGGGAACTCTGCGGCGACGCGCCCCTGCCCCGGATCCTCCGGGCCGGCATCGAGGCGGCCCTTCAGCCCGGGGCCTCGGAGCGCACGGTGCAAAACGCCGTGGACGAGGAGGCCCTGGCCGTGATCCCCAAGATCGAAAAGCGCATCCACTACCTCTCCATGATCGCCAACGTGGCCACCCTGATGGGGCTCCTGGGCACGATCCTGGGGCTCATGCAGGCGTTCCAGGCGGTGGCCGGGGCCGACCCGTCCCAGAAGGCGGCCCTGCTGGCCCGGGGCATCTCGATGGCCATGAACACCACGGCCTACGGGCTCATCGTGGCGATCCCCTGCATGGTGTTCTACGCGTTCCTCCAGTCGAAAGCCGCGAAGATCGTCGATGAGATCGACGAGTACTCGGTGAAGCTCATCAACCTGATCAACGCCGTGCGGCCCTGGGGGGGCTAGCCCGTGCCCGCGAAACGCCCGAGCAAGCGAAGGCACCGCGTCCACGCCGACGTGGAACTCAAGCTCATCCCCGTGATGAGCCTCCTCGTGGTGCTGGTGCCCATGCTCCTCCAGACCGCGGTGTTCCAGAAGATCACCTCGATCTCCATGAACCTGCCGAGCGCCGACGAGGTGCGCTACCTGGACGAGCCCACCCCCGAGGAACTCGCCAAGTCGGTGACCGTGGCCATGACGGACGAGGGGTTCGTGCTGGCCTCGGGGGACGAGACCCTGGCCCGGGTGCCCCTGACCGCCGAGGGGCGGTTCGATTTCGAGGGCCTGGGCCGGGCCCTCGCCGAGGCCAAGGCGAAATTCCCGAAGCAGGAGTCCCTGGTGCTCCTGGTGGAGGACGCCGTGGTGTACGACGACATCGTCCACGCCATGGACCGCGCCCGGCCCCATTTCCCCGACGTGTCCCTGGCCGACCGGGTCCAGGCGCCGGCGGAGGAGTGAGCCGTGCCGTTCTCGCCCACCAAGCGAAAGAAGCACTTCCGGCGAAAGCCCCGGGAGATGTCGCTCCAGATCACGTCGATGATCGACGTGTTCACGATCCTCCTGGTGTTCCTCCTCAAGAGTTATTCCACCGAGGGGCACCTGGTGCAGATCGCCGAGGCGATCCGGTTGCCCACCTCCACGGCGAGCCTCGAGGTCCACCCGGCCGTGGCCGTGGCGTTCAACAATGAGGCCCTTTATCTAGACGGGGAGTTGCTGGTGGACGACGTGGGGCCCCTCGTGGCCTCGGACGAGATGACGATCGAGCCCTTGCGGCGGGCCCTGGAGGAGCGGGCCGCCAGGGTCCGTGAGATCGCCGAGAAGAACCCCTCGGTCGTGTTCACCGGGGAGATCGTGCTCCAAGGGGACCGGGAGATCCCGTTCCGGCTCCTCAAGAAGATCATCTACACCGCAGGCCAGGCGGGGTACGTGAACCAGTCCCTGGCCGTGTTCCAGGAGGAGTAGATGGGGCTTGCGAAGCCCAAGCCGCTGGGGTCCGGGGAGCGCCGGGTCCTGTGGGTCCGGTTCTACCGGGGCGCCCGCCGGGTGGGGGAGGTGGCCTCCCCCGACGGCCGGGTGCGCTGGGGCCCCAGCGTGGGCATCGAGTTCGCCTACCCGGTGCCTGGGGTGGAGGAACGGGAGGACCTCTTTCTGCCCGGCGGCCGGCTCGTGGTCCGGCCCGGCATGGAGGGGGAACTCCGTGCCGGCCGGTCCCTGGTGGCCCTGGAGGACCTGGGGGACCTGGGCCTCCTGGAGGGGGGCCGCAAGCGTCGGTGGGTCCGGATCACCCCGGCCATGGAGGGGAGCTTCACATACCGGGACCTCCGGGTGGAGTTCGGGTACGGGCCGCCCCCGGAGTTGTCGCCGGCGGCGCGGCTGGCCAAGGTGCCCCGCCGGTTCCGCCGGGGGGTCCTGAGCCGGGAGGAGTGGCCGTTTGCGGTTTTCACCTGGCTCCTCTACGGGGGGCTTGCGCTCCTGTGCCTGCGGTTGGGGTCGGTGGAGGTCCCCCCGGCCCCCAAGCCCGAGGCGGTGAGCCAGCGGTTCGCCAAGCTCATCTACGAGGCCCCCCAGGAGCGCACCCGGATCCAGCAGGAACTGCTGGCCCAGAAGCGCGCCGAGGAGGCCAAGGCCGAGGCCCCGGCCCCCGAGCCGGAAAAGGCCCCTGAGCCCGAACCGAAGCCCGAGGAAAAGCCCCCCGAGCCCGAGGCCAAGCCGGAGCCGAAGCCCGAGGCCGAGACTCCGGCACCCGAACCCAAGGCGCCGGCGGCGGAGCCAGCCCAGGCCGAGGCGCCGAAACCCGAGGCCCCGCCGGGACCCCCCGGCCCCGCCGGGCCGTCGAAGGGCCCCAGCCGCGAGGAGATCCGGCGCAAGGTGGCCAAGCAGGGCCTCCTGGGGCTTTTGAGCGGGAGGGGGCGGGCGTCGGTGTCCCGGCGGAAGGGTTCCGTGCTGGAGGGCGCCGGGGCCGCGGCGGACCTCGATAAGGTGCTCGAAAAGGTCGAGGGGCTCGAGGCGGCCCCGCCCGCCGGCGGGGGCGGCGGCGGGGGCGGGACGGGCCCGGCCGTGGACACTGGCATCGACGAGGCGGCCCAGCGGGTGGCGGCCGCTCCTGAACCCGCCGAACTCGAGGCTCCCGAGGAGGAGCAGGTGGAGGCGCCCCAGGAGGAGGGGTGGGACGAGGTGACCCTGCGGGAGATCCTGGCCGAACTGCACCGGGCCGTGGGGGCGTATCTCGGGGGCCTTCGGTACCTCTACAACCGGGCCCTGCGGAAGAACCCGGATCTCGAGGGCAAATTCACCGTGCGGATGACCGTGGGCCCCGACGGAAAGATCCAGGAGGTGGAGGTGGTGGAGTCCACCCTGGGCGACCCGGACCTGGAACGGGCGCTCCTGGCCCGGATCCGGAAATGGACCCTCCCGGCCGTGGCCGACCGGCCGGTGACCGTGACCTACCCCTTCGTGTTCTTCCCGAGCATGTGATGGCGCACGGCGTGATCGCCTTTCTCGTGATGTTGGCCGTGGCCGCACCCGTGGCCGCTTCGCCCGCGTCCCGGGCGGCGGCCGCGGCGCGGGTCGAGGCCGCGCGGGCCGACCCGGGCGCCCTGGAGGCCCTGGTGGCCGACACGGCGGCCCCGGCGGCCGCCCGGGCCCGGGCGCTCCTGGCCCTGGGGCGCGGCGCCGGCCGTTCCCTTTCCCCGCGAACCCGGCTATTCGTGAAGGAGGCCCTGGGGGATCGGGCGGCGCCGGTGCGCCGGGCCGCCGTGCGCCTGGTCCGGGAGGCGGGCGACCGGGCCCTGGAGCGCGAGGTCTTGAAGCGCGTAGCCGAAGATCCCGACCCGGGGGTGCGGGCGGAGGCCCTGGATGCGGTGGAGCGGTGGACCCGGCCGACCCACCTCTACTTCCTGGAGGCGGCCCTCGCCTCGGAACACCCGGAGGTCCGGGCCCGCGCGGTCAGAAACCTGGGGCGCCTCGCCCGACGGGACCTTCGGCCCGACCTCGTGGAGGCGGTCCGACGGACGCTGGAGCGGGGTACGCCTGCCGAGCGGGCCTCGGCCCTCCGGGCCCTGGCCGCGTGGGGGGAGTTGGGCGATGAGGATCTCGCGGCGGTGATCGCGGCCCCGGACGAGGCGGAGTTCGTGCTCCTAGAAGCCCTGGAGGCAGCCCGGGGCCGGGCCGGACCGGCCCTGGCCGACGCCGTGGCCGACGCCTTGGCACGGGCCCCCAGCCTGCGGGCGGCGTGGGCCTGCTACGCCTGGCTCCGGGAGAACGCGCCGGGCCGGGACCCGGAGACCCCTGTCCTGGCCCGGATTCTCGACGGCGAGGTGCGCACGAACCGCGCCCTGGAGGAGTTCGCCCGCCACCTCCAGGCCGCAGGCTACCGCGTGGAGCACGGGAAGGCGGGGTGGAGAGTGTTGAGGAGGCCGTAGGCCGTGCGGATGGATACCGTGCGGACGTTGGGACGTGCGAACGTGCGGACGGGCCAGCGGCCGCCGGTCGTTCGCCGCGGGTCGTTGGTCGTTTGACTGCGCGGACGGACAAACCGTGCGGATGGATACCGTGCGGACGCTAGGACGCGCGGATGTGCGGACGGATCAACTGCCGCGGGTCGTTCGTCGTTTGTCGTTCGTCGAGAGAACTGCCCCCGGCTCAACTGCCGTGAATCGTAAATCGTGAATCGTGAATGGTTTCAACTGCCGCCGACCGTAAGGGGAAACGTTCCACGCCCGACGCCCAACGACGAACGACTTACGACCTGCGACCTACGACCTGCGACCCGCGACCTACGGAAGTTCCCCGACCTACGATTCACGGCCTTTCCCGTCCTACCGTCCCACCGTCCCAACGTCCGCACGCCCCTCACACAAACTGCTTCGCCTTGGCGGCTTCGGCCCGTACCACGTAGGCCACGTCCCAGTTCTCGGCCTCGTCCTCCCCCAGGATCCGGCGCAGCATGGTGGCGAGTTGCTCCTTCTGCTCCGGGGTCAAGAAGCCGAACCGCGCCATCTTCCCTAAGCTCCGAACGGCCTTGCTCCGCACGCCGGCGTACCGGTCCGAGAGTCGGCCCATGAGCCGGTCGAACATCTCGGCGCGAACGGCGGGCTCGATCCGGTCGGGTTTGGCGTGCTCGCAGATCTTCCCCACGGCCCGGGCCGCCGTGTCGCGGATCTCCGGGTTCGGGTCCTCCATGGCCTCGAACAGGAGCGGCAGGGCCCGCACCACCTCGGGATCCCGGATTTTCCCGAACGCGTAAAGCAAAAACACCCGGTCGTCGTCCTTGGTCGCGTTCCGGTAGGCTTCGAGGAGCGGCTCCACCGCGGCGTAGCCCATGCGGCCCAACACGGCCGCGAGGTGAAAGTGGGTCTTGAGGTCCGACTCGGCCAGCATGCCGAGGAGCACCGGGATCACCCGTTCCCGCTGCTCCGCCAGCACCTCCTCCGCCTGCTCCAGTACCGGAATGAGTTCCGGGTGATCCATCGGGTCGATGTAGAAGAGGGCGGCAACGGCCTGGACCGCCTCCTGGAACGCGTCACCTTCCAACTGGGGGAAAAGGTCCGAAAGGCCCTCGAGGCCCTTTTGGATCTTGAACTTATCCTCGCTTTGGAGTTCGGCGATCAAGCGGTCGAGCATGGGGCGTTCCTTTCCGTTGAGAAGGAATGAGGACAAAGGACGGGCCCCAGTCTACCGGTTTCCCGCCGGGATGCAAGGCGCTCAAGGGCGCCCCGGATTGTGCCGAAAGGAACGGGGAACCGGGGCCTCGCCTGCCCCGCGGAGGAGAACCATGACCCAACGGATCCCGTTTCGGCGGCGAACGTTTCTGGTGAAGCAAGGGTTCCAGCTCCGCTGGAGCCTGGCACCCGTGGGAGCCCTGCTGGTGTTCCTTTTGGTCGCCGGGGCGCACGTGTACCGGGGGGCCGAGGAGACGCTTCGGTTCGAGGCCTACCGGCCCCACAGCCGGGTCAAGACCACCTGGGAGCTCGTGGGGCCCCCGACCCTGGAGGCGGCCACCCTGGGCGGCGCGGCGGCGGCCGTGGTGCTGGGAGCATGGGGGCTCCTGTGGTTTCGCAGGTTGCGGCGGGAGTTGGCCGAACTCGCCTCCTGGCTCGAGCGCCGGGCCGAGGAGCCCGGGGCCGAGCCGCCCCGGTTCCGGGACCCCGAGATCCAGTTGCTGGCCGAGGGGCTCGCCCGGGGGGCGGCGCACTGGGAGGCGTGGCACGGCGAACTGGCCGCGGCGTGGGGAAGGTACCGGGAGGCGGTGGCTGCCGCCGAGCCGGACCCGGCGATCGTCCGCGATGCGCTCTCGGAGCTGCGGCGGACGGTGGCGCGGGTGCGGGTGGACGAGGGGGTGCGGTGATGCGCCGGTGGGGGGCGGCCGCCGTCGTTGTGGGGCTCGTTGCGTGGCTGTGCGTCCCTGCGTCCACGGCCCCACCCGAGAACCCCCACGGGTACATGGACCAGGAGGCGAACTGCGGGGGATGCCACCGCATGGAGCCGGACGGGGACGACTGGCTCCTGGATGCTCACATCTTCACCCGATCGGTGGTCGAGATCTGCAAGGAGTGCCATCCCGACGGCGAGATCGGCCGCTCCCACCCCGTGGACGTGGATCCGTACCGGGAACTGGGCCTCAGCGATCTCCCGGACACTCTGCCTCTCCAGTTGGTCGAGGGGGAGCGTGACGAGCTCATGACCTGCGGCACCTGCCACAACCCCCATCTGCCCCGGTTTTCGCCGAAGAAGCTCTACAAGCGCCAGCGCCCGTTTCCGGGGAAAGCGAAGCGGTTCCTGACCTATTTCCTCCGGGTGCGGCCCGACGATCCCCGGGACGGATTCGCGCCGCTGTGCAAGAGTTGCCATCCGAAGATGTAGGGGAGAGTCCCATGGCGTCCGAACCGAAGACCGTCGCCCCTGCCCACACGATCTCGTTTCTCGTGAAGGCCGCGCTCCTTTCGGCCCTGGCGTCGGGCCTGGGCCTGGGGGCTTTGCGCTGGGTGCTCGACCGGCCCCTCGGCCCCGAATACGGCGAGGCGCACCACGCGATCCGGTCGCTCTTGCCGCTGGTGGGGCCGGCGGTGGTGTTCTGCGGGGTGTCGGTGCTCTTGGTGGGTGCGGTGGCCCTGTTGATCCTGGGCGTTCTGGCCTCTCACAAGGTGGCCGGGCCCCTCTTCCGGCTTCAGCGAGTGGCAGGGTTCGTGGAGCGGGGCATCCTGCCGGGCCCGATCCATCTCCGGGCCACCGACCAGGGGGTGGCGCTGGCCGCGGCGCTCAACGTGTTCGTGGATCGCTGGAAGGCGGTGCTCCATGCCGAGGCCGCCCGGGTGGACCGGGTGGAGGAGGCCTGGGAGCGGTGGAGCCATGCCCGGGATCCCCGGGACCGGGCCGAGGCCCTGGAGGAACTCCGCCGGTTGGCCGGATAATGCGGGCACCGCCGTGATCTCGCCTTGACCCGCGGGGGTCGGTTGCACTATGTGAACCGGGCAAAGCCGTTGGTGGCAGGACGGTGGGACGGTAGGACGTGAGGACGCTGGGACGTGAGCACGCTAGGACGGTGGGATGGTGGGACGGTGGGTCGTTCCGTTCGCACGTCCGCGCGTCCCAACGTCCGCACGGTCAAACGACAAACGACCCGCGATCAACGACCCTCGGAAGTTGAAACGATTCACGATTCACGGCAGTTCCCCCGTCCGCACGTCCGCGCGTCCCAACGTCCGCACGGTTTCACGTCCGCACGTCCGCGCATCCCAGCGTTCGCGCGGATGGCCGTCCGCACGGACGGGGGGCTGCGGGGCGCCCGTGTCAGGAGTCGGTGGACAGACCACAGAGGACAGGGGTTCTCTGACCTCTGACTTCTGAATTCTGGCCCCTGACATGGGAGCCGTGCCCACGGGTTGGCCGGCGTGATGACGCCGGAATCCCGAATGTTCTTAGCCGCCTAGCTGCCGAGCAGCCCAGCCGCCTAGCCGAAGTCATTTGGAAGGAGCATTCATGTCCGGGAACGGGTATGTGGAGGAGGTGGTGCGCACCCTGCGCGCCAAGGGGATGAAGATCACGCCCCAGCGGGTGGCCGTGCTCCGGTTCCTGGAGGGGAACCGGGACCACCCCTGCGTGGAAGAGATCCACCGGGCGGTGACCCGGACCTTCCCGACCATTTCCCTCGCCACCATCTACAACACCCTGGAAACCCTGGAAAAGGTCGGGGCCGTCCGGTCGGTGTATGTGGGCACGGGCCGCAGACACTATGACCCCGAAACCCGCCCCCACGACCACGTGGTGTGCGTGCGATGCCGCCGCATCCAGGACGTGTTCCCCGAGGGCCGGCGGTTGGCCCGCATTCCCAGGGACCTCAAAGACAAATTTTCCGACCTTTCCGCCAGCGTGTTGTTCCAAGGCACGTGCGCCGACTGCGGTTCGTCCTCGCCGTCCTGATCGCCCTGGCGGCCGGCAGGGGGCAGGCCCAGGTGGAGGGGATGCTGACCGGCCGGCTGGAGTGGGCGGGGGAGGTCGAGGTCGCGGCCGACGTGTGGGTGGCCCCCGGGGCCGAACTTGTGGTTCGGCCGGGAACCCGCGTGCGCTTCGCCGAGGCCCCGAGCACCAAGACCGATCCCCTCTTTTGGCAGCCCGGCACGGAACTCGCCGTGGGGGGCGTGCTCCGGGTTGAGGGAACCCCGGGTGCCCCGGTGGTGTTCGAGGGCCCGGCCTGGGGCGGACTCGTGGCGGCACCGGGATCCGCCGTGACCCTTCGGCACGGGGTGGTGCGGGGAGCGGAGGAAGGGTTCCTCGTGGTGGGGGCGCTGGCCGAGGTCGAGGGGGTGCGGATCGAAGGGGGGGCAACGGGCGTCGTGGCCGGCCCTGGCGGACGGCTCACGGGCCGGGATCTGGAGGTCCAGGGCAGCGAGGTCGGGATCCTCCGGGCCGGGGGCGAACTCGCAGTGGAGGGGCTTGTGGTGGACGCGGCCGACGCGGGGACCCTGGAGGTGCCGGAAGCCGCGCCCGACGCGGTGCCCTTGGAGCCCCGAGCCGTCGCCGGCCCCCGGGTCGAACTGCTGGGGGAGTACACCGTGGACCGGGACGAGACCTGGTCCGGAGAGGTCGTCGTGTCCGGCCGGGTCACGGTGGTGCCGGAGGCGGTGCTCACACTGGCACCGGGGACCCGGGTGCGGTTCCGGCGGATCGACACGAACGGCGACGGCCTGGGGGAGGGGGAACTCCTCGTCCTGGGCGGCATCCGGAGCCTAGGGACCCTTTCGGCGCCCGTGGTGTTCGAGTCGGCCGAGGCCGAGCCCCGGCCGGGGGACTGGGACAAGGTGAGTCTGATCGCCTCGGAGGACCCCGGGAACCGATTCGCCTACACGGTGTTTCGCCACGGGGTCCAGGCCCTCCACGCCCATTTTTCGGCGATGACCGTGGAGGACTGCCTGTTCGCCGAGAACGTCCGGGCCGTGCAGTTCCAAGAGAGCCCGTCCACGGTCATCCGCCGCAGCGTGTTTTGGAAGAACAAGCAGGCCCTTCGGTTCCGCGACTCCCAGGTCGCCGTGGCCGGGGTCTGGCTGGGCCGAAACCTCTACGGCGTCCACGCGTTTCGCGCCAAGTTGGCGTTTACCGAGGGGGAGCTAACGGCCCACCCGCTGGGAAGCTTTCTCGCGAAGGAAAGCCGGGTCACCCTCGAGCGGGTCCGGTTCTCGGCCGGACGGGACGGGGCGAGGTTCAAGGATCCAGGAGGGGTCGTCGAGATCCGGGCCTGCACGGTTCGCGATGTGGCCCAGGACGCCCTTTCGTTCCAGGAGGTGGAAGCCCGGGTCGAGGGATGCGAGCTCGACGGAGCCGGGCTCGACCTAGTGGGGGCGGACAACGCCGAGGTCGTGCTCCGCCACAACCTCCTCGGCTTCTCGGGCCGGCACGCGATTCACGTGAGCGGCCCGGCCCGGGTGGACGCGCGGTGGAACCGGTGGGGGGGCGACCCGGCCGAGAGGATCCACGACGGAACGGACGAGCCAGGGCTCGGGACCGTACTGTGGGAACCCAAGGAGGAACCATGATCCGGACCGTGGTGGCCGGGGCTCTGATCGCGATCGCCATGGGGGGAGCGTGGGCCGAATCCCTCGACGCGATTCGGACGCGGCTCAGGGCGGAAGCCGGTGTGTGCGAGACCTCCCGGGACGACCGGGACCTTCCCATGGTTGGGCTCGTGGTTCTCCCCGGCGACACCCACGACCGCCTGGCCCGGGACCTGACCGGGCAACCCGAAACGGCCGGTGTGCTCCGCAAGGTGGCGCCGCGGCTGCGGCCGGGTGAGCGGGTGTTCGTACCCCGGGCGCTCCTGTCTCCACTCCTGGCCGACCCGCGGCTCGACGTGCTTCGGCTCGACGAGACCCTCCCCACCCTCTGGCGGCTCGTGCGCACCCGGGTGGACACGAGCGAGGGGGGGACGGCGGTGGCGGTCCGGAACCTCCAACGCCTCAACGGCATCACCGACCCCACGCGACTCCCCAGGGGGGCGCGGATTCTCGTGCCCCGTAGTCTCCTCAAAGGACGGGAGGCCGGCCCGGCTCCCCCCCTGCGGCTTTCTCGCCGGTACCGGGTGAAGGACGTTTCGGGGCTGGGCCGCACCCCGAAGGCGTCCCAGTTCCCGGCGGCACTGAGGCGCCGGCTGCGGGGCAGGCGCGTCTGGAAGCGTCAGCTTCTCCCCCGGAAACCCGACCTGGTGGTGATCCACACCACCGAGCACGGGGGGGCGCCGTTCGAAAACGTGGCGGCCTATATCCGGCGCAAACGCCTGGCCAACTACCTCATCGGACCCGACGGCACGGTGTACGAGATCGTGCCCGACCGGTACCGGGCCCACGGCTGCGGCCAGAGCCTCTGGGAAGGGCGTTACGAGGTGGACTTTAACGCGATCAACGTGGAGGTGTACGCGGACACCCGCGCGGGAGACGACATCCGCCCGGCCCAATACGAGGCGCTTCGGGCCCTTTTGGCCACCCTCCGGGGCCGGTATCCGGGCCTCCACGAGGGCCGGGTGGTGACCCACCGGATGGTGGCCTTGAACTACGCCACGGGTATGCGGGCGCGAAAGGGGGACCCCTACCGGTTCGACTGGGCCCAGGCCGGGCTCCCCGACAACAGCCAGATGATCGACCAGGACGTGCTCGTGGGTCGGGCAAAGCCGTGCTACGACCCCCGTTACGCCGACCGGGTGACCGAAGGCCAGGAGGCCGCCGCCCGCATGGGCGAGCTGTGAAGCGGCTGGGCGGCTGGGCAGCTCGGCGGTCAACGGCCGTTCGTCGGAGGTCGCGGGTCGTACGTCGTAGGTCGTTGGACTTCTGTGAGTCGTAGGTCGTAGGTCGTAGGTCGCAGGTCGTTGGTCGTGCGCAGTTGAAGTTGAACGATTCACGATTCACGATTCGCGATTCACGGCAGTTCCCCCGTCCGCACGTCCCAGCGTTAGCACGGTGAAGCGACTTGCGGTAGTTGACGGCCGTTCTCTCGACAAACGACAAACGACCAACGACCCGCGGCAGTTGTCCTTCCGCACGTCCACGCGTCCTAACGTTCGCGCGGTGGAACGACCTGCGGCAGTGCAAAAAAACGGCCTCGGGCCAGGAGGAAAGCCCGAGGTCGCGAACCCGCGGCCCGGAAAGGAGGGGAAAACAGGCCGCGGGGGAACGCTCCCTATATCAGTATAACCAGCCTCTTCCCGTAGGGAACCCCCGAATCGCTTCGGGGAGTTTTGGGGGCGTCGTTTTCCCGTGACGACAGGTGCGCTTCATGTCACCTCCCCGGAGCGTCCCGGGTCGGGTCGAACGGCCCGAGGCCGTCGGCGCCGAAGGTGAAGGAGAGGATCCGGGTGGTGCCGGTGTGGCGGCCGCTCGCGTAGTTCTCCTCGTGGAACGGCACGAGCACCCCGTCGACCTTGCGGAAGTCGGCATACTCCGTGGCGAAGGGGGCCGCGTGCCCGGGCGCCCGGAGCACCCCCTCCACCCGGTCGACCCGGCGGGTCACCGCGTTCACCCAGAACACAAGGTCGAGTTCCATGGACCAGGGAAGGCCCACGAGGCGGTACGTTTGGCCGTTTCGGGTGCGGTTGCCGCGATCCTCCAGGAGCTTGCGGTGGTGGGTGAACACCCACGGGATGGCCGAACGGAGGAGTTGATAGCGCATGGCCAGGAGGGGGAGTCCCCCCACCCGCTGAAGCTGGCCCGCATCTCCCCTCCAGCCCCGGGCACCGTTGAGAACGCGCACCTCGGTGGACCGGGGGTAGGCGATCTCGACCCGGAGCTTGTCGGGTGCCCGAAACTCCCGGACCATCCGGCCGACCTGGCCCCGGAGCCGGGCCGTGATCTCGGCCTCCGCCCGGAACGCCTCCATCCGGGCGGCCGCCCGGGGGCCGCCGTAAGCCGCGACCACCGAGTCGAGAAGCGCCGGGAGGTTCCCGGCCCCGGCCGGAACCGCGAGCAATCCGAAGAAAAGCAGGGCGAACGCAAACCGGATCACGGCAGATCTCCCAGTCCCAGCACCCGGGCGAGGTTGTCCCCCAGGACGGCGGCGCGCTCGTCGGCGGTGAGGCCGGCCGCTTCCATGTCCTTCAGGTACCGGGGAAGCCCGAGGAGCGGGTAGTCGCTTCCGAACACGAGCCGGTCGGCGCCGGCGATGTGCAGGAGTCGCCGATACACGTCGGGCTTGTAGAGGAACGGTCCGGCCGCCGTGTCGTACCACACGTTGTGGAGCACCTCGTCGGCCTCCCGCCGGAGGAGGTGGTACACGAAAAGCCCGCCGCCCCAATGGGCCAGGATCCAGCGGGTGCGCGGGTGGGCCCGCACCAGCGCGTAGATGTCCTCGAGGCCCATGGGGGCTTTGCCCGGATACGCGTGACCCACGGCCTCGTTGGTGTGGAGGAGCACCGGGACCCCGGCCTCGGCCGCCAGTTCGGCCAGGGGGCCTAGGGCGGCCCGCACATCGGCCCCGAGCCCGGCGCCGTAGGTGGCGATCTCCCCCAGGCCCCGGGCCCCGGCGGCCAGGCACCGCTCGGCCTCCCGCAGGGCGGCCCGGCCCCGCAGGGGGTTCACGCAGGCGAAGGGCACGATCCGGGCCGGGAACCGGGCCGCGGCGTCGAGCACGTAGTCGTCGCACAGCCGGGTTTTGCCGTCGTCGTTCCAGGGGAACCCGAACGCCACGGCGGCCTGGATGCCGTTTTCGTCGAGGTAGGCCACGAGCTCGGTCGCCCCCACGAGCCGGGCCTTGGGGTCCTCGTAGAGGAGACGAAAGTCGGGTTCGCCTCCGAAGAATGCCTCCCGGTCGGCCCGGAGTTCCGGGGGCGCGATGTGGGTGTGGGCGTCGAGGATCATCCCGTTTTTCCTGAAAAACGTGTATCTTTTGCCGCGATCATACCGGCCGCTCCGGCCGGTGTCCACAGCCGCCGGGCGGCCAGAGCCAGAACCGCGGTGGAGGCCACCCGTCCCACGTCCAGCGCGGCCGCCCCGGCCACCACCCCCACCCAGTCGAATCCGGCGATCCCCACGCACAGGCCGAGGCCGATCGCGGCCACTTCGGCCGCGGTCGAGGTGGTGACCGGGCCCGTGCGGCCCCCGTGCACGAACAACGCCCGGAGGAACGAGAGCGCCACCGTGAGGGCCGGCACCGGCACCAGGAGGGCCGCGGGCACGAACGCGAGGGCGGCGAGATCGGGCCGAAGGCCCGACACCCCTTCGAACCAGAACCGGGCGAGGGGGGTGAGGGCCACCAGGCCGAGCCCCAGGGACGTGGCGGCCCCGAGCCCCGCGGCGAACCGCCGAAGCGGCCGGTATCCCTCTCGGCCCTCCCCCAAAAGCGCGATCGCCACTTCCTGGAACGAAAGTCCGAGACAACTGAACAGGAACACGAGCGAGCGCACCACCGGGAACACGGCCAGGCTCGCCACCGGCTCCCGCGCCCGGGCCAAAAAGAACGTGATCGTGGGATGCACGGCCAGGGTGAGGAGGGTGCTCAGGGCCAGCGGCAGGTAGAACCGGGCGATGTCCCGGTACCCCGGGGGCGGGGCGGCCGCCGGCACCTCCCGCAGCTCCGCCAGGGGTTTCCCGGTCATGAGCCGCACGGCCAGGGCCTCGGCCGTGACCCCGGCCGAGAGGGCGGCGGCCCCCACGAGGGCCCCGGCCAGGCCCGTCGGGGCCAGCGCCAGGGCGGTGGCCGCCATGCCGGCGAGCCGCACGGCCGTGCCCAGGCCGACCCGCCGGGTGCGGCCGACCCGGATGAGCACTCCCTGGAGGAACCGGCGGTACCCGATGACCCCGGGCCAGGGCAGGAGGAGCACGAGGGCCGGGTGGGCGAGCCGGGCCACCGGCGCCGGGAGCCCGAAGAGATCGTCGGCCAGCACCCGGAACACCGGGGGGAGCACGGCGACGGCCAGGGCGGCCGTGACCAGGGCGGAAAGCCCGTAGCTGAACCGCCGGAGCCGCTCGGTGGACGGGGCGTCCCGGGCCAGGGCCGTCACGGCCGCCATCAGCATGATCACCGGAGCCTCGAACACCAGGGCCAGGGAAAAGGCCACCCCGAAGGCGGCCAGGTTTTCCTTGGGCGCGGGGAGCCTGGCCACCACCGCGGCCAGGAACGGCCCCTCCACGCTCATCATGATCCAGGTGGCGGCGAGCGGGGCCCAGAAGGCGGCGATGCGGCGGGCGGTGAGCTGGGACGAATCGGGCGTCATGGTCTCCTCGGAAGGGAAGGGGAGGCTACCAACCCGGCGCCCCCTGTAGCAAGGCCACGGGTGGTGTGATCCCTCGGTCATTTTCCCCCTTGCAACGGTGAGGGCGGAGCGTATGATTCGCGCCGAATCGGCACGCCGGGAGCGCGGGCAACCTCCCTTCCACCCGCCAAAAACGGGGCGATCGTGAGTCTCCCCCGCGCTTCCGCCGGGGCGGCCGGTTCGGGTACACCTATTGGAGGCTCGCCATGCGGATCGCCCTTGCCTACAACGCCAAGCCCGGCGTGCGCACCGAGATCGCCCGGCTTCGGCCCGAGTTCCTCGTTCCCGAAGACGAAGACGAACCGCCGGATCGCGGCGGCGTGGGCACCGACGAGGACGCCTACGCCGAATGGGACACCTCGGAAACCATCCTGGCGGTGGCCGACGCCCTGGCCCAGCGGGCCGAGGTGCGCCTCGTGGAGGCCCGGGACGGGTTCCCCGAACGGGTGCGCCGGGCCGCGCCGGACCTCGTGTTCAACATGGCCGAGGGGCTCCACGGCCCGAGCCGTGAGGCCCAAGTCCCGGCCGTCCTCGAACTCCTTCGCATCCCGTACACCGGTTCCGACCCCCTGACCCTGGCCGTGTGCCTCGACAAGGCCTGGACCAAGGCCGTGCTGGCCCATGCCGGCGTGGCCACGGCGCCGTTTGCCGTGCTGGAGGGGCCCGACGAGGTCTCGCGGGCCGGGGAAGTCGGGTTCCCGGCCATCGTGAAGCCCGCCTGGGAGGGGTCGAGCAAGGGCATCCGCGACGACCAGGTGGTCCGCACCCCGGCCGAGCTCGCCGCGCGGGTGGGGCGGGTCTGGGACACGTACCGCCAGCCCGTGGTCGTGGAGAAGTTCCTCACGGGCCGGGAGTTCACGGTGGCGATCCTGGGGAACGGCGCGGACCTCCGGGTGCTCCCCCCCGTGGAGATCCGGTTCGACGACCTGCCCGCCGGGGCGAACCCGGTGTATTCCTGGGAGGCGAAATGGGTCTGGGACCGGCCCGAGGCCCCCCTGGACCTCTTCGAGTGCCCGGCCCGGCTCTCCCCGGCGGAGGCCGCGGAGATCGAGGACCTCTGCCGCCGCACGGCCCGGGCCCTACGCCTCAGGGACTGGGCCCGGATCGACCTGCGCATGGACGAGCGGGGCCGCTTGCACGTGCTCGAGGTGAACCCCCTGCCCGGGGTGCTCCCGCGCCCCGAGGACAACTCGTGCTACCCCAAGGCCGCCCGGGCCGCCGGGTTCGACTACCCGTCCATGATCTGGGCCGTGGCGGAGGCCGCCTGCCGCCGGCTCGGGCTGGAGCCCCCCCGATGAGGCCCGTGGTTCTTCTCCACAACGCCGTTCCCCCCGGAGCCGACCCCTCGGAGGCCGGGGTGCTCGACGAGGTCGCCGACGTCCGGGAGGCCCTGCGGGCCGCGGGCACCGAGGCCGAGGTCCTGGGGATCTCCCCCGCCGACGCCCTCCAACGCCTGGCCGAGCTCGCCCGCCGCCCGGAGCGGCCCGTGGTGGTGAACCTCTGCGAGGGGCTCGGGGGGGAGGCCTTGCATGAGGTGACGGTGGCCGGGATCCTCGAGGTGCTGGGAATCCCCTTCACCGGCAACTCCCCCCGGTCGCTCGCCTGGTGCCTCGACAAGCGAGTGGCCAAGGCCGTGCGCGGTGCGGCCGGGGTGTCCACCCCCCAGGCCCGGGTGTTCCGGGCCCTGCCGAAACTGAGGGCCCTCGAGGGGCTCACGTTTCCCCGGGTGGTGAAGCCGAGTCGCGAGGACGCGAGCCTCGGGGTGGACCAGGGGGCCCTGGTGCACACCCCGGAGGCCCTTCGGGACCGGGTGGCCTGGTGCCTCAAGACCTTCCGCCAGCCGGTCCTGGCCGAGGCCTTCGCGCGCTCGGCCCCGCCGACCCGGGGCCGCTTCTCGAGATCGTACGGGCCACGGGGGTGTTCCGGCCCGAGGAGGTCGAGGTGGCCGCGGAGGTGCTTTCGGCCGCGGCCGAGCGGGGCGAGGCCTCGGGGTATAGGTGCCGGGTGGCCGAGGGGCCGGAAGGGCCCGTGGGGTTCGCCTGCTACGGCCCCACCCCCTGCACCCGGGGCACCTACGACCTCTATTGGATCGCGGTGGCCCCCCGGGCCCAGGGCCGGGGCGTGGCCCGGCGGCTTCTCGAGGCCGTCATCGCCGAGGCCCGGGCCGAAGGCGGCCGGCTCCTCGTGGCCGAGACCTCCGGCACCCCGGCCTACGGCCCGGCCCACCGGCTCTACGAGGCCTGCGGGTTTCGGCTCGCGGCCCGCATCGACGACTTCTATCTTCCCGGGGACGCGAAACTCGTGTTCGTGCGTTCCCTCGGAGTTCCGCCCTCACCCTAGCCCACAAGGAGGCAACCGACGATGGAACAGTGGCGGAAGCTCCTCGCCTCGGCGGTCCGGGAGCCGAGGCAGCTCCAGCGCCTTTTCCCGGAGCTGGACGTGGCCGCCCTCGAACGGGTGGTCGAGAAGTACCCGATGTGCGTGAACCCGTACTACCTGAGCCTGGTGGGATCGCCCGACGACCCGATCGGGCGGCAGGCCATCCCCCACCCGGCGGAGCTCGAGCGGTGGGTGGCCGTGGAGGACCCGCTCGCCGAGGAGAGCATGAGCCCGGTGCCGTGCCTGGTGCACCGGTACCCGGACCGGGCGCTCTTCCTGGTGACGACCCGGTGCGCCATGTACTGCCGGTTTTGCACCCGCAAGCGCAAGGTGGGCGAGGACCACCCCGTCACCCGGGAGATGCGGCGGGAGGCCCTGGAGTACATCCGGCGCACGCCGGAGATCCGCGACGTGATCGTGTCGGGCGGGGATCCGTTCCTCCTGGACGACGAGGATCTGGACGAGGTGCTCCGGGGGGTTCGGAGCATCCCCCACGTGGAGATCGTCCGGATCGGCACCCGGGTCCCGTGCACCCTGCCCCAGCGGGTGACCCCCCGGCTCGTGGCGGTGCTCAAGCGCTATCACCCCCTCTACGTGAACGTGCACTTCGAGCACCCCCGGGAGGTCACCCCGGAGGCCCAGCGGGCCCTGCGGCGGCTCGCCGACGCCGGGATTCCCCTGGGCAACCAGTCGGTTCTGCTGCGGGGGGTGAACGACGACCCCCGGGTCTTCCGGGAGCTCAACCAAAAGCTCCTTGCCTGTCGGGTCCGGCCGTATTACCTGTACCAGGCTGATCTCGTGGCGGGAACGGAGCACTTCCGAACCCCGGTGGAAACCGGGATCCGGGTGATCGAGGGCCTGCGGGGCCACACCTCCGGGCTCGCGGTGCCCCAGTTCGTGATCGACGGCCCCGGAGGCGCCGGGAAGATCCCGCTCCTGCCCGAGTACGTGGTGGAGCGGACGGCCGAGCGGGTTGTGCTCCGGAACTACTGCGGTAAGGTGACCCTCTATCCCGAGGTGCCGCTGGGGCCCGGGGAGGCCGAGGCGTCGGCGGCGACGGTGGGCTTCTGAGAAAGGGAGGATGCGACGATGAAGATCCGTTGGGTTGCGGCGGTGGCGGTGGCGGGCCTCGCGCTCGCCGGGTGCGGGGTGTCGAAGCAGATCGTGGCCGAGAAGGACGCGGCCCTGACCGCCTGCCAGAAGGACCTCGAGGCCTGCCGGGGCGAGCGGGCGGCGGCCCAGGCCGAGGCCGACCGGCTCAAGGCAGACCTCTCGGGGGCCCGAGCCGCGGCCGACAGGACGAAAGCGGATCTCGAGGCCTGCCGGAAGGACGCGGCCGCCAAGGGCGAGGAGGCGGCCGGCCTCAAGGCCGAGCTCGACCGGTGCCGGGCCGACGCCGAGGCGGCGAAGCGCCGGGCCGAGGAGCTGGAGCGCCGGGAGGCCGAGCTGCGGGAGAAGCTCAAGGCCGAGATCGAGGCCAAGAACGTGGAGATCGAGCGGCTCAAGGGCCGGCTCGAGGTCCGGGTGCTGGACGGCATCCTCTTTCCCTCGGGAAGCGCCGACATCCTGCCCGAGGGGAAATCGGTGCTCGACCGGATCGCCGAGGTGCTCAAGAACGACCGGGGGCTCGTGCGGGTGGAGGGCCACACCGACAACGTGCCCATCGGTCCCAACCTCAAGGACAAGTACTTCTCCAACTGGGAACTCTCGGCCGCACGGGCCGCGAGCGTGGTGCGCTACTTCCAGTATGCCCACGGCATCGACCCCAAGCGCCTCGAGGTGGTGGGCCTGAGCGCCTTCCACCCCGTGGACACCAACGACACCCCCGAGGGCCGGCAGCGAAACCGCCGGGTCCAGATCGTGCTGACCGCCCAATAACGTGTTGCCGGGGGGGGGCGCCGCCCCCCCCCCCGCCTCCCTCCCAAGCCTGTCTCTTATAAAAAAAATAACCTTCCCAACAATACAAAAACCTTTATATATACGTGGTCGGCGTAAGATTAAAAAATGG
>NZ_BAAHXI010000067.1:0-20958 GCF_054656955.1 Deferrisoma palaeochoriense | reverse complement strand
CACGCACCTCCTCCCCCCGTCGTCCGAAACGGTCTAAACGAGAATAGATCAAAATAGTCAGAATGTCTACGGGCGATTCTCGCGAGAGATCTACTGTCAACCCGGCGCCAAAAGAGGCGCGCAAGGGAGTCGCCAGGGCATGGGGCCTGCTTCCGGCCGTGCGTGAGCGCAGCATCCGGCCACTGTAGGAGCCACGCCCGGCGCTCCAGCAGGCCCCATGCCCCCGACCGTGGCTATTTAGCCGCTGGAGTCATAACACCAACGGAAGTATTGTCAGATCCCCGTCGTTGCTACGGAAACCAGCGGGTGGGGGGGGTGGAGAACCGGGTGCGGCCCCTCACCTCGCCGCGCCTCGCCGTGGGTCATCCCTGCCGCGGTTCGGTGTGCCGGCGCCAGGCCTCGGCCAGCAGGATCCCGGCGGCGGTGGCGACGTTGAGGCTTTCGACCCACCCCGTTCCGGGGATCCGGACCGCGAGGTCCGCCGCTTCCAGGGCTTCCCGGGGGAGTCCCGGGCCCTCGGCGCCGAGGAGGAACACGACCCGTTCTGGCATCGCCGCCCGGAAGAGGTCCTCCCCCCCGTGGCTCGACGTGGCGATCACGCGAAAGCCCCGGCCTCGAAACGGGGCGAGCAGCGCCGGGAGGCGCCCGCGGAGCACCGGTACCCATTCCGCCCCCCCTTCGGCGGTCCGCCAGGCGGCCGGCGGAAGCCGCCCCGATCCGCCCTCGGTGAGAACGCACCGGGCCCCAAAATGGGCCGCCGTGCGGACGATCGCGCCCAGGTTGTGGGGGTTCGACACGCCGGCCAGGGCCAGAACCCGGGCCGGGCCGGGTCCCGTCGCGAGTTCCTCCGGATTTGGGGCCTGGGGGAGTTTCGCCACCAGGCAGATCCCCTCGTGGTGCCAGCTCCCCGAGATCCGTTCGAGTTCCTCAGGCCCCACCACCCGATAGGGCGACCGCCGCCGGGCGAGGTGCCGGAGGAGGGGCCCGAACTCCCCGACCCGCTCCTCGGTCAGGAAGGCCCGGAGCACATCGCCGGGCCGTCTCTCGGCGAGGGCCCGGCAGGCGTTCCGGCCGTACACGGTCACGGGGGCCGTTGGGGAAGCACGGGTGGGGGGCCTCGTTCTTGGGTTTCGGGGTGACATCCTACGCCTTCCTTCCGCTTGGGGGGAGCGTTCTTCTAGCGCGGTGGAGGGCCATGGGGAAAGCCCCCGTCGGTTGACGCCGCCCCCCGGCTCAAGGTAAACGAAGACACATTGGTCCCGCGAGGTTTCCTCCCCCTTCCCTTCGGGCGCGCCGGACACTTAAGCCTCACGGACACGAGACGACGTGCTCATTCTCCTCAGCAACGACGACGGCATCCACGCCCCAGGGTTGGCCACCCTGGCTCGGGCCCTCTCGGTCCTGGGACGGGTGGTGGTGGTGGCCCCCGACCGGGAGCGCAGCGCGGTCGGGCACGCCCTCACCCTCCACCGGCCGCTGCGGCTGACCCCGATTCGGGACGACTGGTTCGCCGTCGACGGGACCCCCACCGACTGTGTCCACCTGGGCCTCCACGGGCTTCTCGAAACCGCTCCCGACCTCGTGGTGGCCGGAATCAACCACGGGCCCAATCTGGCCGACGACCTCACGTACTCGGGCACCGTGGCCGTGGCCCTGGAGGGCACCCTCATGGGCGTTCCGAGTTTCGCCGTTTCGGTCACAGCCGATGCCGAGGCGCGGTTCGGCGCCGCCGCGGAGGTGGCCGTCCGGGTGGCCCGGACGGTGGCGAAACGGGGGCTCCCGGCGGGCACGTTCCTCAACGTGAACGTGCCGAGCGCCGATGGGTACAGCGAAATCAAGGGGATCCGGGTGACCCGCCAGGGGAAGCGGGTGTACGGCAGCGGGGTGGTGCGCAAGCACGACCCCCGGGGGCGAGAGTACTTTTGGATTGGGGTGCGGGAGTTGGGCCGGGTGGAGCGAACCGGCGATACCGACGTGGAGGCGGTGGAGCAGGGCTACGCTTCGGTGACCCCGATCCGTACCGACCTGACCGACCGAATCTTCTTGGGGGAGTTGGCGCGCTGGACCTGGGACGCCGGCGCGGAGGGGTGACGAAGGTGGGATCGTGGGACGCCATCGTGGTCGGAGCCGGGGCGGCCGGGATCTTCGCGGCCCGCGAGTTCGCCCGGGCCGGAAAGCGGGTTCTCCTCGTGGAAAAGGGGGGAGGGTTGGGCGAGAGGCGTTGCCCGCGCCGGGAGGTGGCCCAGGGGTGCCGGCGGTGCGTGCCGTGCCAGCTCCTGTCAGGGTGGGGCGGGGCCGGGGCGTTCAGCGACGGCAAGCTGAGCCTTTCGCCCCAGGTGGGAGGGTTCTTGGGGGAGTTCGTTCCCGGGCCGACCCTCCGGGAGCTTCTGGACGAGGTGGACGGGGTGTGGCGGGCCCACGGCGCTCCCCAGGAGGTGTACGGTGCCGAGGTGCCCGAGTGGCAGGAGCTACGTGATCGGGCCGAGGCCGCCGGGCTGGTGCTGGTGGAGAACCCGGTGCGCCACATGGGGACCGAAGTGTGCCGGCAGGTTCTCGCGAGCCTCCACCGGGAGCTCGCCGGGTCGGTCGAGATCCGGTTCCACACCCCGTGCAGAGGTGTGGAGGTGGATCGGGGCCGGGTGCGGGGCATCCGGACCGACGAGGCGCTCGAGGAAGCCCCCGTGGTGGTGCTGGCCCCGGGCCGGCTGGGTGCGGGCTGGGTGAGGGAACTGGCGGCCGAGCTTGGGATCCGAACCCGGCCGAACCCGGTGGACATCGGGGTGCGGGTGGAGTGCCCGGCCGAGGTGATGGAGGCCGTGACCGCGGTGCTCTACGAGGCCAAGCTCTACTACGAATCCCCCACGTTCCGGGACGAGGTGCGCACCTTCTGCATGAATCCCCGGGGCGAGGTGGTCCACGAGGTGTACGAGGACTGTCTCACCGTAAACGGCCACGCCTACGCGGCCCACCGGACGGCGGCCACCAACTTCGCGCTGCTGGTGAAAACCGCGTTCACGGAACCCTTCGACGACCCCATCGCCTACGGCCGCTCCATCGCGCGACTGGCGAACCTGATCGGCGCGGGGATCCTGGTGCAACGGTTCACCGATCTCACGGCGGGCCGACGCTCCACCCCCGAGCGGATCTCCAAGGTGTCGGTGCCGCCCACCCTCCACGACGCCACCCCGGGGGACCTTTCGTTCGCTCTGCCCCACCGGCACCTCACGGACCTCATTGAAACGATTTACGCGCTCGACGCGTTTTGCCCCGGGCTCGCCGAGCCCGATACGCTGCTCTACGGGGTGGAGGTGAAGTTCTACTCGAACCGCCTCGAGCTCGACTCCCGGCTCGAAACCCCGATCCGGGGGCTGTTCGGCGCCGGCGACGGGGTCGGGGTGAGCCGGGGACTCATGCAGGCCAGCGCCTCGGGGGTGTGGGCGGCCCGCGCGGCCCTGGAGGCGTGAGGTTGGACCGGTTCGCGGCCGCCCGGCGCCGCTTGGTGGAGGACCTGGCGCGGCACCTGGCCCAGTGCCCCGCTCGCGTGCTCGAGGCCCTGGAGCGGGTGCCCCGGCACCGGTTCGTGGACGAGGCCCTGTGGGGCCGGGCCTACCGGGACGAGGCCCTTCCGATCGGCCACGGCCAGACGATCACCAAGCCCTCCACCGTGGCCCGGATGACGGCGGCCCTGGACCCCAGACCCGGGGACCGGATTCTCGAGGTGGGCACGGGTTCGGGGTACCAGGCCGCGGTGCTCGCTTTCCTCGCGGAGCGGGTGTTCACCGTGGAGCGGGTGTTGCCCCTCGCGGTGCGGGCCCGGGCGCGGCTCGACCGCCTGGGCATTCGGAACGTGGAGATCCGCCCCGGAGACGGGCGGGCCGGCTGGCCGGATCAGGCCCCCTTCGACGCGGTGCTGGTCACGGCGGCCGCCCCCGAGATTCCGGAGGCCCTGTTCCATCAGGTGAGGCCCGGAGGCCGGCTCGTGGCCCCGGTAGGCGAGGGCGACGCCCAGCGGATCGTCCGGTGGGTGCGGGGGCCGGAGGATTGGGCCGAGGAGGAGCTGGACCCGTGCCGGTTCGTCCCTTTGCGCGAGGGGGTGGGGAGCGCTTGAGCGAGCGAAGAATTCAGATCGCCGTGGTGGGGGCGGGAGCGGCGGACCCGGCCATCTACGGCCTCGCCCGGCGGGTGGGCCGGGCCGTGGCCCAGGCCGGGGCGATGGTGGTGTGCGGGGGGCTCGGCGGGGCAATGGAGGCGGCGTGTCGCGGGGCCCGGGAGGCTGGCGGAACCGCGGTGGCCATCCTGCCCGGGGCCGACCCACGGGCCGCCAATCCCTGGGCCGACGTGGTGATCCCCACGGGTCTGGGCCACGCCCGAAACGTGCTCGTGGTCCAGTCGGGGGATGCCGTGGTGGCGCTTCCGGGTTCCTGGGGCACCCTGAGCGAGATCGCCCTGGCCCGAAAGGTAGGGCGTCCCGTGGTCGCGGTGGGAGCCTGGCGCCACCTGGAGGGGGTAGAGGTGTGCGAGGACCCGGAGGAGGCGGTGAGCCGGGCGCTGGAGCTCGTGCGGCGGGGTGAGCGCCCACCGGGGGCCTGATCCCCGGACATGCGAGGAGCCATGGGATCCAGGGGAGGTGTGGGGAGCGGATGGCGGGGGATCCTCCTGGCGGCGGCCCTCGCGGCCTGCGGGACCCCCTACGCCGTGCGACACCGGGTCGAGCCCGGGGAAACCCTGTCCCGGCTGGCGGCCCGGTACGGGGTGGCCGAGGCGGAACTGCGGCGGTTCAACCACCTGGGGCCGGAGGACAAGGTCCGGCCGGGGGATGTGGTGTTCGTGCCCGGTGGATCCCGGGGGGCGGCGTCCCGGGGCGAGCCGCCGGGCCCGGGGCGGGCCGAACCCGCTCGGTTGCCTCCGGCCGAGGCCACACCGACGCCCCGGCCGGGGGCTTCGCCCTCTTCCCCGGCGCCGGCGAAGCCTCCGGTTGCCGAGAGCCTGCCCCGGGCTCCCGTGGGTTGGCCGGTGGCCGGGAAGATCGTGCGGGAGTTCGCGCCCGAGCGGGGCAGCCGCGGGGTGGACTTGGCCGTGCCCGAGGGCACGTCGGTGCGCGCCGTGCTCTCCGGCGAGGTGGCTTACGCGGGAACCCCCTCGCCCGCCTACGGCGGGCTCGTGGTGCTCCGGCACCCGGATGGCCTCTACACGGTGTACGGGAACCTCGCCTCGGTGGGGGTGGACCGCGGTGAGCGGGTGGAGGAGGGCGAGGTCGTGGGCACCTCGGGCCCGGGCCGCCGGGGCCTGGGGCCCCACGTGCATTTCGAGGTGCGGCGGGGCGAGGAACCCGTGGACCCGCGGTCGGTTTTCTCCGGATCGTAACGGGCTTTCCCGGAGACCGTCCTTCCCGGTACCATGGAACTTCCCGTGGGCCGCGGGGCACCAGCTCGGAAGAACAACATCTTTTCGCTTTCGGCAAACGGGACGGCGCCGCAGTCTGGACCAAGGGACCGAAGACCGCGAGACCGGCGACCGACGACCGAAGTTACTTGGAAGCTCCCCAGGGCCCCGTCGGGGCCCGGCTACGCAGGACCGTAACGCCGGAGTCAGGGGCCCGGTGTGGGAGCGCCTTCCAAGGCGCGATCGGGGCCGCGAGGCCCGAAAGAAGGGGCGTCGCGGCTTGGAAGCCGCTCCCACGGGTTGGGACAGTCGCTGACGCTGGAATCCCAAAGGATTTTGGCGTCCTAGCCTCCTAGCCTCCTAGCGTCCTAGCCGCAGAGCGCCGAGGAGATCCATGCACGATCGACGGGACGGGGCGGATCAGCGCAAGGCGGCCCGGCAGTACACGCCGAGCACGATCTCCATCTACCTGACGGAGATCCGCCAGACCCGTCTGCTCACCCCGGACGAGGAGAAGGAGCTCGCCGCCCGCATCCAGGCCGGCGACGCGGGTGCCCGGCAGCGGATGATCGAGAGCAACCTCCGGCTCGTGGTCACCATCGCTAAGCGGTACCTGAACCGGGGCCTACCGCTCCTGGACCTCATCGAGGAGGGGAACCTGGGGCTCATCCGCGCCGTGGAGCGGTTCCGGCCGGACAAGGGGTGCCGGTTCTCCACCTACGCCACCTGGTGGATCCGCCAGTCCATCGAGCGGGCCCTGGTGAACCAGGCCGACACGGTGCGGCTGCCGGTCCACGTGGCCGAGGAGATCAACCGCCTGCGCAAGGCGGCCGAGGAGATCCGGGGGAAGGAGGGAACCGAGCCCGACGTGGAGGCCCTGGCCGAAAAGATCGACCGGGACCTCGAGCACGTGCGCCGGCTCTTGGCCCTGGCGCGCCGGACCTTCAGCCTGGACCAGCCCCTGGGCACCGACGAGGACTACACCCTCCAGGACGTGATCGAGGATCCCTCGGTCCAGGACCCGGAGGAGGTGGTGCTCGAGGACGACCGGCTACGGGTGCTGGAATCCTGGCTGCAGGAGCTCCGGCCCCGGGAGCGCAGGGTGCTGGAGCTGCGGTTCGGCCTGGGGGGAGAGGAACCCCATACCCTGGAGGAGATCGGCCGGATGTTCGGGGTGACCCGGGAGCGAATCCGACAGATCGAGACGAACGCGCTTCGGAAACTGCGCCGTATGGCCGCCCGGAACCGGGTGCCCTTCGGTGAGCTGTGTTGACGCCCCGAAAGGTCCTCGGCCGGGCTGGTGCCGGGCACGCGCCTGGGCCGGCCAGCCTAGCCATGGAAATTCACCTTTTCACGGAAGGAGGCGACGCGCCGTGGTGGACGAACTCAAGCAGAAAATCCGCGACATCCAGGACTTCCCCAAGCCCGGTATCGTGTTCAAGGACATCACGACGCTCCTTCGGGACGCCTCCAGCTTCAACCGGGCCGTGGACCTCCTGGGCCACCGGTACCTGGACCAGCCCATCGATGTGGTGGTGGGCATCGAGGCCCGGGGGTTCGTGGTGGGTTCGGCGCTTGCCTACAAGCTGAACAAGGGCGTGATCCTGGTACGCAAGCCGGGGAAGCTCCCCTACAAGACCCACTCCGTGAGCTACGAGCTGGAGTACGGCACCGACACCCTAGAGATCCACCAGGACGCCATCGAGCCGGGCCAGAAGGTGCTGATCGCCGACGACGTGTTGGCCACGGGGGGCACCGTGCGCGCCGTGATCGATCTCATCCGGCGCATGGGCGGCGAGGTGGTGGAGTGCGCATTCCTGGCGGAGCTCACCTTCCTCCAGGGCCGCGAAAAGCTCCAGGACGTGCCGGTCCACAGCCTGATCCAGTTTTAACCCACGCCCTTGACCCGCAAAACGGGGGACCGTAGGCTGTGACCACATAGTCAGTGTGTGGTCACAAGGGAGGCGGCATGCACACGGTAGGCGTTCGGGAGCTCAAGGCCCGGTTGAGCTATTACCTTCGTCTGGCCCGCGGGGGAGAACCCGTGATTATCACCGATCGGGGCCGACCCGTGGCGCGGTTGGTCCCGGAATCGGGGCCGGACCCGGAGATCCGGGGGCTTTGGGAGATGGCTGCGCGGGGGCTTGTCCGGCTGCCCGAAGGGGCCGGGAAACCGCTGTTGGACTTTGAGTTGGTGGAGATCCCCGGCCGGCCGCTGTCGGAAACGGTGCTCGAGGACCGGCGGTGATCTTGTACTGCGACACCAGCGCCGTCGTGAAATGCTTCATCCGGGAACCGGCCAGCGCCGAGATCCGGGAGGCGGTCGCGGCTGCGAAGTTTGTCGCGACTTCCGAAGTGGCCTGGGCGGAGACCTTGGCGGCCCTGGCCCGTCGCGCGAGGGAGGGCGATCTCGACGAGGGCAAGCACGGGCTGGTTCGCCGGCGGTTTATGCGAGCGTTCTCGGCCTGGGCGAGGGTGCCCCTGGGCGAGGAGGTGAACGAGCGCGTAGCGAGACTGGTTCTGGAGCACCCCCTGCGAGGCTTCGACGCGATCCATTTGGCCTCGGCCCTTCTCATCCAAGAACAGGCACGGTCCGCTGTCACGTTCGCGTGCTACGACGAGAGGTTGTCCCGGTGCGCGGCCTCTGCGGGCCTTCGGTTGTTTTCCTGATCCGCGGCCCGCTCCGCGGGGTGCGTCTCGAAGGCCCCTCCCGTTGACCCGAACCCGTCCCGCCGGTGTCCCCCCCCGCTCCCGGTCACAGCCCGACGGCCCCCCCATCGGCGCCCACGTGTCGGTGGCCGGGGGGCCGGTGGCCGCGTGGGAGCGGGCCGTCAAGCTCGGGGCCGAGGCCGCCCAGGTGTTCCCGGGTAGCCCCCGCACCTGGGAGAGCCCCTGGCCCGGGGAGGAGGCCCTCGCCCGGGCGGCCGAGGCATTTCGGGCCTCGGGCATCCCGGTGGTGGTCCACGCCATCTACCTTGTGAACCCGGCCTCCGGCGACCCGGAGGTGCGGCGAAAATCCGTCGGGGCCCTCGCCCGGGGGCTCGCCTACACGGCGGGCCTGGGGGCGCTGGGCCTCGTGGTCCACGTGGGGCACGCGAAGGACGCCGACCGGGCGACGGCCCTCGAACGGGTGCGGGAGACCCTGGAGCGGGCCCGGGACGAGGCCGGGGCGGGCGTGCCCTACTTCCTGGAAACCGGGGCCGGAACCCGGGGTTCGGTGGGCTCGAGCCTGGAGGACCTCGTGGCCCTCGTGCGGGCGCTGGGCCCCGGCACCCGGATCTGCGCCGACACCGCCCACCTTTTCGCCGCCGGGGTGCCCACCCACACGGCCGAGGGCCTCGACGGGTGGCTGGCGGCCGTGGAGCGGGACCTCGGCCCCGGGGCCGTGGGGCTCGTCCACCTCAACGACTCCTCCACCCCGTTCGCCTCCGGCCGCGACCGGCACGAGAACCTGGGCCAGGGGGAGATCGGCGGCCGCGCCCTGGCCCGGTGGGTGCGCCACCCGGTTCTTCGGACCGTACCCTTCGTGATCGAAACCCCCGGCTTCGACCGCCAGGGCCCCGACCGGAAAAACCTGGCCCGGGCGCGCCGGTACCGGCGCGGCCGGTAAGATCGGGAGAGGTGGAAGGTCAGTCCTGGGAAGGCGGGGTCTGGGGAGCAGGCGGCGGGAGCGCGCCGGCCGTGAAGACGCCGGGTTTCTCCCACTGGGCCCACCGGTTGGGGAACCGGCGGGTCTCGACCTCGAGGCGGGCCTCGCGAACGGCCAGGGCCGCGTGGATGCCGGGTTTCAGCCGGATCACGGTCTGGCCGCGGACGGAGACGTTCCGGGCCTCGGCCTCCCCCTCGAGGCCCTCCACGACCTCGGTTTCCCCCCGGCGGGCCACGAGCACGGTCACGGGGCGGGGCAGATCGAGTTCCAGGGCGTCGGTGCGCACCTGGAACGGGGCCTCGGCCCAGCGCCGCACCAGCACCTCCCCCTCCTCCACCCGAAGCTCCCGGCACACCGGGGTGCGGCCCTCGAAGGCGAAGGGCACCCGGACCTCGGCGTCCCCGAAGAGCCGGACCGCACCCTCGGGCAGAAGGAGCTCCACCTTGCCGGCCGGGCCCGTGAACACGGTGTCGCCGGGTTCCAGGAGCACGGGCCCGGTCAAGGGCCGGGCTTCGCGGGCGTGGCGCGGCCGAATCCAGGCCTCCCCCTCGACCCGGCCCACCTGGGGGTGGAGCACCCGGGGCGGGGCCTGGGCCGGCCAGGGCAGGGACGCGCAGGCCCCGAGCCACAGGAGGAGCGGGAGCAGAACCGTGGCTAGCCTTGGCCGCATTCCGAGGGGTCCCCTTGGATCTTTTCCATGGCGTGGGGCAGGGCCGGCAGGAGCACCTCCAGGTTCTCCCTGGCGGCCTTGGGGCTTCCGGGCAGGTTCACGATGAGCACCGTCCCCCGGATGCCCACCACGGCCCGGGAGATCATGGCGTGGGGCGTTTTCTGGAGGCTCGCCCACCGCATGGCCTCGGCCATGCCGGGCACCTCCCGGTCGATCACGTCCCGGGTGGCCTCGGGGGCCACGTCCCGGGGGGCCACGCCGGTGCCCCCGGTGGTCAGGATGAGGTCGAGCCCTCCCCCGTCGGCCCAGGCGATCAGGGTGGAGGCGATGCGCTCCCGGTCGTCGGGGATCACGTCGTAGCGCTCCACCCGGTAGGGGCCTTCGGCCAGCACGTCCCGGATCGCCGGCCCCGAGAGGTCCTCCCGCTCCCCCCGGGCCCCCCGGTCGGAGAGGGTCAGGATCCCCACCCGCCACACCCGGCTCACGGCTCGGCCTCCCCGGTGAGAACCTCCACGGGATCCCCCACCCGCACGGTGCCCGTGCGGATCACCTTGGCGAACACCCCCTCCCGGGGCATGACGCAGTCCCCGGCCTGGTAGTAGATGGCGCAGCGGGTGTGGCACTCCTTGCCGTGCTGGGTGAGCTCCAGCACCACCTCGTCGCCCACCCGGAGCCGGGTGCCCAGGGGCAGGGCCAGGAGGTCGAGGCCCCGGGTGGTCAGGTTCTCGGCGAAGTCCCCGGGGTTCACGTCGAGCCCGGCCGCGCGCATCTTGTCCACGCTCTCCAGGGCAAGCAGGCTCACCATGCGGTGCCAGTCGCCGGCGTGGGCGTCGCCCACGAGCCCTTCGGGCCCGATCTCCACGGCGTCCACCGGGGTTTTTCGGACCCCCTTGGTTTTGCTCACGTTAATGGAAACGATTTCGGCCATCGGTTTTCTCCCTCGGCTCCCCCCGGGCAACGCCCCGGGGCGAGCCCATCGAGATCAGATCTTGCCCCGCCGGGCCAGGACCCGGGTGGCGCCGCTCGACACCGGGCTCGGCACGTTCCGGCTCTTCGAGATCTGGCGGAGGTCCCGGTCCTGGAGTGTCTCCAGGAGCCGCAGGGCCCGGGGCAACGGGGTCTTGGGATTCTGGCACAGGGCGAGCCGGATCGGGTAGCTCTTCATCCAGTCGCGGCGCTGGAGGATCATCCGGATGACCTCCTCGGCCACGGTGCGGTCCTGGGCGATGGCGAGCACCTCGTCCTCCCGGATCTTGGGGCTCTGGACCACGGCCCGCACCACGGCCTTGTTCCGGTCGCGCACCAGGAGCCGCCGGGCCGATTTGGACCCGAGCATGGCGAGCTTGATCTTCTGGGCCACCGAAAGCGACCGGACCATCTGGTAGAGGTTCTCCCGCTCGGCCTCGGTCTGGGGTTCCTCGGCCCCGTCGTCGAGAAGCGCAGGCGGCAGGGCCGGCGGAAGCGTTTCGTCGGCCACCCCGGCGTCGTCCCCCGGATCAGCCCCCTCGTCGGCGGGAGGTTCCGGACCGGAGGGGACGCCCGCTCGTTCGTCCGCCGCCGGAGCCGGCTCGCCCAACAGGCTCTCGAGGCGGCTTCGCTCCCCCGGCGGGAGGGCCGGGTTCGCCAGGAGCCGTCGGCCCAGGGCGGGACACCCCAGCAGGAACCGCTGGTTCCGGGCGAGCCGGGCCACCACCTCGGGATCCCCGGAGTCCGCGAAGGGAGCCGCGGCACCGGGGGTGAGGCGCGGGTGGCTGAGGAGCCCGAAGAGGACGGCCCGGGGGAGGTCCTTGCGCCGGGCCAGGTGCTCCAGGGCGCGCGGGGACATCCCCGGGTCGTCCAGGGCCGCCTGGAGGACGTTCGCCGGAATTTCGTCCCACGTGCGCGCGGCCGCAGCCCGAACGGACGGGTCGGGGTCTCCGGCCAGCGCCGCGAGGGTCTCCATCAGGTCCCGGGGCGGGAGGGGCACCAGGCCCCGGGCCGCGGCGAGCCTCGCCTCGAGGGGCGCGTCCGGCGAGGCCCAGCGGTCGACCTCGCTCACGGGCTCTCCCTCAGGTACGCCCGGATCCCCTGCTGCTGCAACGACGCCTGGGCCGCCTCGGCCTCCTCCCGGGTGAACGGCCCGGCGTACACGGTCCACACCGGGAAGGGGCCCTCGTAGGGTTCGACCCGGGCCGGGATCCCCCGTTTTCGCAACATGCCCGCCGCCTTCTTCGCCTCCTTCTCCAGGTAGAAATAGGCCAAAACCTCCCCCTCCGGTTCCACCTCGTACCCGGCCTCGGCCAGCGCCGCCCGGGCCGAGGCCGGATTGCCCCCGGGTTCGAGGGCGACGCGAAACCCCTTCGACCTCCGCTGGGTGCGGTGCAAGAACACGGGGAGCCCGAGCCGGCGCAGCCGGCCCTCCATCTCCTCCCGGTAGAGCTGGCTGCGGAACATGCCCACCTGGAGGGCGAAGGGCCGCTCGGGGGCGGCGGCCCCGGGAGGGGAAGGGGGCGCCGGGGGCGGTTTGGCCGGGCGCGTCTCGGGCGCCTCCGGTACCGGTTCGGCCTTCGGCGCGGGGGCCGGCGGAGCGGGCGGCTCCGGCTTCTCCGGGGCCGCCTGGGGCGCCGGTTCGTCCCGCCGGGGGGCCGGGGGAGCGGAAGCCGGGGCCACGGCCACCTCGGTCACGTCCGGTCCGAACCGGGATCCCTGGGGCGCCTCCGCCGCCCTCTCCCCCTGGGGCAGGGGCCGGGGATTTGCCGTGAGCGCCCTCCGGCCCTCCAGGGGATCGCGAAGGAGGATCCCCGCCGCCTGAACCGCCACGAACCCCAGGACCCCGAGGAGGACGAGCCAGAGGACGCAGCCGCCCCGGCGCGGGGCCGCCGGAGTGGCCGGTTCCGGGGTGTCGGCCCCCCCGGAGGGGGCCGCCGCTTCCGCCGGCGCCTCCGGGGGGGCATCCGTCGCGGGAGCCTCGGGCTCCCCGTTCCGGGGCGCTTCTTCGGGAGGCTCGGGATGCTCCGCCACCGGCTATTCCTGCTCCTCGGCCTTGGCCTCGGCCACGATTTTCTCGGCGATGTTGGGCGGAACCTCCTCGTAGTGGTCAAAGCGCATGGTGAACACGCCCCGCCCCGCGGTCATCGACCGAAGATCCGGCGCGTACTCGAGCATCTCGGCTAGGGGCACGTGGGCCCGGATGACCTGGATCCCGTTTTCCGGGTCCACCCCCAGCACCCGGCCCCGCCGGGAGTTCAGGTCGCCGATCACGTCGCCCATGTAGGCATCGGGCACCCGCACGGTGACCTCCATGATGGGCTCCAAGAGCACCGGGTTGCACTCGGCGGCGCCCTTCTTGAACCCGAGGGAGGCCGCGATCTTGAAGGCCATCTCCGAGGAGTCCACCTCGTGGTATTTGCCGTCGAACAGGGTGACCTCCACGTCCACCATGGGGTATCCGGCGAGGATGCCGCCGGCCATGGCCTCCTTGACCCCCTCCTCACAGGCCGGGATGTACTGCTTGGGGATCGCGCCGCCCACGATCTTGTCGATGAACCGGAACCCCTCGCCCCGGGGTAGCGGCTTGATCTCGAGCCAGGTGTCGCCGAACTGGCCCCGTCCGCCCGTCTGCTTCTTGTACCGGCCCTGGACCTTGGTGCTCTTCTTGATGGTCTCCCGGTAGGGGATCTTGGGCTTCTGGAGGACCACGTCGGCCCCGAATTTGCGCTTGATGCGCTCGCAGGCGATGTCGAGGTGGAGCTTGCCCATGCCGGACACCAGCAGTTCGTGGGTCTGGTCCTCCCGCCGCACCTGGATCGTGGGATCCTCGTCCTGGATCCGGCGCAGGGCCTGGTTCATCTTTTCCTCGTCGCCCCGGGCCTTCGGATAGGCGGCGTAGGTCATGAGCGGTTCGGGAGGGGCGATCCAGGGGAACACCACGGGGTTCGCCTTGTCGCACAGGGTGTCGCCCGTGCGGGTCTCCTTGAGTTTTGCCACGGCCAGGATGTCGCCGGGTCCGGCCACCGGCACGGGCTTTCCGTCCTTGCCCACCAGGGCCAGGATCTGCCCGATCCGCTCCTCCACCTGCCGGTTCGCGTTCCAGACCGTGGAGTCCGACGAGACCGTGCCGCTCCACACCCGAAACAGGGTGAGCCGGCCGGCGAAGGGGTCGGAGAGGGTCTTGAAGACGAGCGCCGAGAACGGCTGGTCGTCGGTCGGCTCCCGGGTCACGGGTTCCCCGCCCGGGCCCTCGCCCTCCACGGCGCCCCGGTCGGCCGGGCTCGGGAACGCGTCCACGATGAGGTCCAGGAGCGCGGCCGTGCCGATGTTCTTGGCGGCGGAGCCCACGAGCACCGGCACGAACTGCCGGCTCACCACCCCCGCACGAAGGGCCCGGGCGAGCTCCGCGGCCGTGATGTCCTGGCCGTCGAAGTACTTTTCCATGAGCTCGTCGTCGGTCTCCACCAGGTGCTCCACGAGCTGCTCCCTCGCCGACGCGGCCGCGTCGGCGAGGTCGTCGGGGATCGGCCCTTCCTGGGGCTTCCCGGAGTCGTCGGCAAAGGTGTAGGCCTTCTGGGCCAGGAGGTCCACGTAGCCCTTGAAGGCGCTGTCCTGGCCGATGGGGAGGTGGATCGGCACGAACGTGGCGTCGAAGGCGGCCCGCAGGGCCTCCAGCGCCGCCTCGAACCGGGCGTTCTCCTTGTCGAGGCGGTTCACCACCACGGCCCGGGGGAGGCCCAGTTCGTCGGCCGTCTGCCAGACCTTCTCGGTCTCGAATTTGATCTCTGCCTCGGGGCCCACCACCACGACCGCCGCGTCCACGGCCTGGAGGGCGGCCTGGGCCTCGTAGATGAAGACATCGTAGCCGGGGGTGTCGAGCAGGTTCACCTTGGTCTTCTTGTGCTCGAGCCAGGCCAGGGACGCGGAGATGCTGAACTTGTGATCCTTCTCCTCGGGTTCGAAATCGAGCACCGAGGTCCCGTCGTCCACCCTGCACAGGCGCGTCGTCACCCCGGCGCAAAAGAGCATCCCCTCCCCCAGGCTGGTCTTGCCGCTTCCGCCGTGTCCCACCAGAGCCACGTTGCGGATCTTGTCCACGTCGTACCGTTTCATGCCCGCTCCTTTCCGTTGGAGAAACCGACGACTACCCCTGATTGCGTTCGTATAGGATCCGAAGCCCCTCCAGGGTCAAGAACTCCTCCACCCTCTCGATGTGGCGGGTTTCCCGGGCGATGAGGGGCGCGAGCCCCCCGGTGGCCACGACGAGGGGCTCGTCCTTCACCTCGTCCCGGAGCCGCTCGATCAGCCCGTCCACCAGGCTCGCGTAGCCGAACACGATGCCCGACTGCATGGAGTGGACCGTGTTCCGGCCCAGCACCCGGGGCGGCCGCTCCAGGGCCACCTTGGGCAGCTTGCTGGCCCGGGCGAACAGGGCCTCCATGCTGATCTGGAGGCCCGGGGCGATCATGCCGCCCATGTAGGCCCCCGAGGGGTCCACGTAGTCGAAGGTGGTGGCCGTTCCGAAATCCACGATGATGAGCGACCGCCGGAACTTCTCGTACCCGGCCACCGCGTTCACGATGCGGTCGGCGCCGACCTCACGGGGGTCCTCGTACCGGATCGGCATGCCGGTCCGGATGCCTGGGCCCACGACCAGGGGGTCCCGGTGGAGGTACTGGCGCGAAGCAGCCGCCAGCGTGGGGGTGAACGCCGGAACCACCGAGGAGATGGCCACCCCCCCGATCCGGTCGAGCCCGATGCCCCCGAGGTCGAAGAGGCTCCGGAGCAGGATCCCGAGCTCCTCGGGCGTTTTTCGCGGGTCGGTGGCGATCCGCCAGTGGGCCGTGAGATCGGGGCCTTCGAACACCCCGAGACAGCTGTGGGTGTTGCCCACGTCCACGGCCAGAAAAAGCGGAGCGGAAGGCGTCATGGGGCCCTCGTGGTGACGTATTCGAGATCGCCGGCCAGCACCCGGGCGCGCGTGCCGTCGGGTCGGCGGAGGAGCAGGGCGCCCTCGGGATCGAGCCCCTCGGCCACCCCTTCCTCCGGGCCGGCGGGGGTGAAGACCCGAACGGAGCGGCCGGCGCCCCGAAACCACGCCTGCCAGGCCTCGCGGACGCCGGCGAACCCCGCCCGAACGAAGCGATCATACAGGGGTTCGAGGGCCCGAAGAAAGCCGGCGAGGGCGGCCAACCGGTCGGGCGCCGGCGGGGCGGCCCACTCGGCCACGGTGGTCGCGAGGGGCCGGAGCTCCTCGGGGAGGTCGTGGCCCGTCCCCCCGACGTTCAGGCCCACGCCGAGGATCACGTGGCGGGCCGCCTGGGCCTCGGCCCGCATCTCCAGCAGGATGCCGGCCACCTTGCGGCCCCCAAGGAGGACGTCGTTGGGCCATTTGATCTCGATGGCCTGGCGGGGCACCCAGTGGGCGAGGGCCTCCGCCAGGGCAGCCGAGGCCACGTAGGTGAGGGGGGGGACGGCGGCGGCGGGGAGGTCCGGGCGAAGGACAAGGCTGAACAGGAGGCTCTCGCCGGGAATGTCGGCCCAGGTGCGGCCCCGCCGGCCCCGGCCCCGGGTCTGGTGCTCGGCCACCACCAGCGCCCCTTCCGGGGCTCCCTCCTCGGCCCACCGGTCGGCCTCGGCGTTGGTGGACGACGTTTCCGGCAGGTAGCGCACGGGGCGGCCGAGGCGTTGCGTCGTCAGGGCGGTTTCGATCTCGGGCGGCCGCAGGCCCCGAACCGGCCGCTCCAGGCGGTAGCCCCGACCGGCGAGGCTTCGGACCTCGTACCCGTTCCGGCGCAGCTCCTCCACCGCCTTCCACACGGCGGACCGGGTCACGCCCAGGCGCCCGGCCAGGTCCTCGCCGGAGAGCGCCCCGGGTTCGGCGGCCAGGAGGAGCCGTAAGACGCGGTCCGCGAGGGGTTCGGCCATGGGGTGCCCGCGGTTTCCGGTGACCGGAATCTGGGGGTGAACGGAAGCGGCGGGCAACGCCCGCGCGCAAACGGAAACGCCTTAGTAGCAGAGGGGTTCCGGGGGTGTCAACGGGCAGGAGGCCGCGGGCACACGGAGGAGGGGAAAGGGGTTGACAGGTGGATAATTTGGGAATAAAATCCCAAAACATGTCCGAGCAAGCCCCCTCTGCCACCCACAAGGCTCTCCTCGCCGCGGCCCGCTCCATTTTGCGGGCCCTGGCGCGGGTGCTCCTGCGCCACGGCGTGCCGTACCCTGTGTTTTCCGAGTTGGCACGCTGGGTCTACGTGGACGTGGCCACCCGGGAGTTTGGGCTTCCCGGCCGCAAGCAGACGCGCTCGCGGGTTTCGGTGCTCACCGGGCTCTCCCGCAAGGAGGTCCAGCGGCTCCAGGAGATGCCGCCCCCCGGCGGTGAGGACGAGGTGGAGCGGTTCCACCGGGCCTCCCGGATCGTATCGGCCTGGACCCGGGAGGCCCGGTACCGAAACGAGCTCGGCGAGCCCCTTCTCCTTCCCTTCGACGGCGATGGCCCCACCTTTTCAGAGCTCGTCGCGCGGTTCGGCGCCGACGTGCCGCCGCGGGCCGTCCTGGACGAACTGCTGCGTACCGGAACCGTGGAACGGCTGCCCGACGGCCGGGTGCGGCTGCGCACGCGCGCCTACCTGCCCCAGGGGGCGGATCCCCAGAGGCTCGCCGTGCTGGGAGAGGACGTGAGCGCTCTGATCGCCACGATCGACCACAACCTCACCGCCGAGCCGGCGGCGCGCTGGCCCCAGCGCCACGTGGCCTATCGCGGGGTTCCCGCAGCCGCGGTGTCCGGGGTGCGGGAGCTCGCGGCGCAGGAAGGGCAGCGGGTGCTGGAGACGCTCGACCGGGTGCTGGCCGACCACCTGGCCCCCGGCGATCCCGGCCCCCGGAGCCGGGTGCGGTTCGGGGTGTTCTGGCACGAGGAGCCCGAGGACGAGGGGGGCAATGTGGGCTCAGGAGACGAACGATGAAACGGGAAAGGAACCTCGGGCTGATCGGGGCCGCGTTGCTGGCCGCCGGATGCGGCAGCGGCGGGGGAACCGCGTCCCTCGACGGCGGTCCCGGGGGAGGGATCGGCGGCACGGGCAGCGTGGCCGTGACGGCCCAGGGGCCGATTCAGGGGTTCGGGAGCGTGATTGTCAACGGGGTGAAGTTCGAGCTGCCCGCCGGGGCGACCGTGCTCGTGGAGGGCGCACCGGCCGCTGAGCAGGATCTTCGCGAGGGCATGGTCGTTCGGATCACCGGAACCTACCGGCCCGGGGAGACCACCCCGGCCGGATACGTGCCGGGAGAGGCCGAGGTGGTGCGCTACGAGAGCACGATCCGCGGCGTCGTGACATCGGCATCTGGTGCCGCGTTCCAGGTGTTGGGCCGGACCGTCCGCGTCGTCGAATCCACCCGGTTAGAGGGCGGCGCGGGGCCCCAGGTCGGCGACCTGGTGGAGGTGAGCGGACTGGACGAGCCCGACGGGAGCCTCCGGGCAACCTTCGTGCGGGCCGTGGGACCGTTTGACCCGGCGGCGGACGAGGTCAAAGTGTCGGGCCCGGCCCAAGGGGTGGATTCGGACGCCCGGACGTTTTCGGTAGGCGAGCAGCAGATCCGCGTGCCCCAAGGACTAGTCCTACCAACGGAAGGGGCGACCGTCGAGGTGCACGGTCACTTGGAGGGCGACGTGCTCGTGGCGGAGCGGATCGAGGCTGGTGAGGAGGGTTTCCCCGAGGGTCACGACGCCGAGGTTTCGGGGGTCGTGAACGTGGTGGTGGGTACCTGGTTCACCCTCGACGGCACCGAGGTGGACGCCTCCGGCGCCAAGTTCGAGGGCGGCGGCGCCGCCGATCTGCGGCCGGGCCTGCGGGTCGAGGTGGAGGGAACCGTGGAAAACGGGATCATCGTCGCCCGGGAGGTGGAGATTCAGGGCGGCGAGGACGACTGAGGGCACAAAGGGGCCCCGCCCGGGTTCTTGGCCGGAGCCGGGCGGGGCCAAATGCAACCCGCGGGCCACCATCGGGCCCGCACAACGCGCACGAGGAGGGTACCATGAACAGACTTCGGATCGGAACGGCATTGGGCCTGGCCCTGCTGCTGACCGCCTGCGGCGGGGGAAGCGGGAGCGGGACCTCGACCGACGCGGCCACGCTCACCGGCACCCTGGGCACCGGCGGGGCCGCGCGGGTGGCGGCCCGGACGGTGGCGGCCACGGCAGGGGACTTCTACGTGGAGGCGGTGGACGAGACCGGAGCCGTGCAGGACTCGGCCCAGGCGCTCCAGGCAGGCGACTCGTTCGAGCTGCGCGTGCCGGCCGGGCACACCTACGTGATCGTGGTGGGCGACGACATGGGTCCCCTGGGCGGGGCGGTGTACGACCCGGCTGCTGGGCGGGCCGACTTCGGGGTGCCGGCAGGGGTGACCCACCTGGTGCTGGGCACCCTCGACGTGGACCCCGACCGCCGGGAGGTCGAGATGCAGGGGGACGGCGATCCTCTGGCGCCCGCCGAGCACATGGAGAAGCCCGAGGATAACGACGGCGACCACATCCCTGACTTTGCCGACTCCGACGACGACAACGACGGCATCCCTGACGACCTGGATCAGGTGGCCGGAGTGGACACCTCCAAGGACCACGACAACGACGGCGTGGTCGACCGGGACGACGAGGACGACGACGGCGACGGCGTGGCGGATACGGAAGATGCGATGCGGTACGACCACGACAACGACGGCGTGGACGACGACCGGAGCATGGGGCAGGTTGGGGATGCGGCCGTGGGTGCCGGGGTGTACACGGACAACGGCTGCGCCGCCTGTCACGGCGACGACGGCTCCGGCGGCACGTCGGGCGAGTCGGTCCGGGGCGTGTCGGCCCACGAGTTGGCCGAGGTGCTCCTCCGGGGTGAGGACGAGGGCGAGGAGCACGAAGGCGCCATGGGGGACGACGACGGCGAAGAGTCCGACGACGGTGGGCAGGAGTTGGGGATGCCGGCGTTTCCCGATCTGGTCCCCTATGCCGCGGATCTGGCGGCGTTCCTAAGCGGCCAGGCCGGCTCGCCCGCCGACGGGACCCAGCCGACGGACACGGGCTCCCAGGCTCCGCCCGTGGACACGGGAACCCAGACCCCCCCGGCGGACACCGGCTCCCAGGCCCCCAGCTTGGCCGACGGACAGGCGGTGTACGATAGCATCTGCTCCCTGTGCCACCGCCTGGGCTCCTATGACACCTCCGGGGGCAGGGATCTCTCCGGGAAGGGGGCCCTGGTGTCCAGCAAGTTCGGCGGCGGCTCGAACCACATGGGTAACACCCTGACCGACGCCGAGATCCAGGCAGTGGCGGATTTTCTGGACGCCAACTGATACCGAGTTGCTTTCGAAACTATTGGCCCCCTGCCCAGAGGCAGGTCCCTTGCCCCGCCCCCGGATCCGTATGCGATGGATGGCAACTTGGTATGAATCGGTCCACCCCGAAACCACGAGCGCCCCCGCCCCGGTGAACGGGACGGGGGCGCTCGCTTTCGGAGGAGCCGCAGAGCTACGGGGTGCCAGCCCCCTTGCCTTCGATCTTCGCGATCTCCCGGCGGGCCATCTCCGCGAGCCGGGGATCGGGCATGCCCTCCAGGACCTTCTTGAACATCTCCAGGGCCTTGGCGTCGTCGCCCTTGCGGTAGCGGTAGATGATGCCCATGTGGAGCACGGCTCCGAGCTGGTTCGGGTCCAGCTCCACGACCCGGCCGAACTTGGCCAGGGCGTCGTCGTAGCGTCCGGTCTGCTGGTAGATGGTGCCCAGGTCGCTCAGCACGTGGATGTCGTCCGGGGCGAGCGCCTCGGCCTTCTCGAACACGGCCAGGGCCTTGCGACCCTGCCGAAGCTCCAGGTAGGTGTCGCCCAGGGCCACCAGGGTTTCCAGGTCGTTGGGGTTGGCCTGGAGGGAGGCCTCCAGGCGGGCCGCCTGGTTCCGGAGGGCGGTGGTCTGGGCCTGCACGTGGGCGTCGCGGCCCTTGGGGGCCCCGCCCCCCAGGTAGTACACGGTCATCAGGGTCACCGCCACCACCACCAGCCCGAAGAACCCCAGGGTCACGGCCTCTCTGCGGGTGCGCACGGCCTCCATGGCTACTCCTCCCCGCGGCCGAGCCGCTCCCTGAGGGCCTCGATCTGCCGGGCCACCCGTGCCTGCCGCCGGGCGAGCTCCGCGACGTAGAGGGCGAGCCCGCCCCAGATGGCCATGTACGCCAACACCACGAACGTCTGCTTGGTCATTTGTCCGTTCTCCATGTCAAAGGCTGGAAAGCTAGAAAGCTAGAAG
>NZ_BAAHXI010000066.1:0-22016 GCF_054656955.1 Deferrisoma palaeochoriense | reverse complement strand
GAACCTGAACTTGGCCTTGGCCTTCGCCTTGTGGCGCGAGGCGGCGTAGAGATAGCCCAGGATCCACCCCGCCAGGAGCACCAGGGCGCCGGAGAAGAACCAGTAGAACCGCTCCCGGGTTTCGAGGTGGGCCACCCGGGCCCGCAGCCGGCCGAGCTCGTCGCGGGCGGCCGTGAGTTCGGCCTCCATGGCGTCGGCCCGGGCTTTCAGGGTCGCCGCGTCCTTGTGGGCCTCCTTCCACTCCGCGAACTCCTTGCGGATCTTCGCGAGCTCCCGTTCGGCAGCGTCCGCCCGGCGGCGCTGGGCGCCGGCCTCTTCGGCCTGGTCCGACGCCCGCGCCTTGAGGTCCGCGAGCTCCTGGCGCAGGCGCGCGAGCTCCCGCTCGGCCGCCTCGAGCCGGGGGCCCTTGGGCGGGTCCCCCGAGAGGTACCGGGCCACCACCCACCCCTCCTGGCCGTCGGGGGTGCGGACCTGGGCCCATCCCTCCTGCTCGGCCAACTTCTCCAGGGGGGTCCCGGTCTTGAGCATGGCCAGGATCTTGTAGCCCAGGCCGGGGCCGGACCGCAGGGTGATCTCCAGCTCGTCCGTGACGTAAAACGTCTGGCCCGCCAGCGCCAGGGTCGCGACCAGGAGCCAGGCGACAGCCAGGAAGACCCTTGGAAGCCCCCGTGGGCCGCAACGCGCCCGACTCGCGAGAACCGTGACTTTGCGCTCGCGCCCAGACGGGACGTCGCCGCAGCCTGGTCGAGGGGACCGAGGACCGCCGATCGGCGACCGCGGACCGAAGTGACTTGGAAGCCTCATGCGCGTCCCCGTGGGGTCAGGGGGCACCCGGCGGGTGCCCGGTGGATCAAAGCGCCGTGATTAGCACCCGGGTCGCGCCGCGTCAACCCGGGGGGCGGCACCCTTTCCTTGGCCGGCCGGGTTTTGTTACCTTGCACCGTTCGAGGAAACGGCGGCAGGGGCCGCCGGCGAACCGCGCGTTGGAGGAAACGATGGCAGGCCACAGCAAATGGGCGAACATCAAGCACAAGAAGGCCCGCGAGGACGCGAAGCGGGGCAAGATCTTCTCGAAGCTCGCCAAGGAGATCACCGTCGCCGCCAAGCTGGGCGGCGGTGACCCGGACGGGAACCCTCGGCTCCGGCGGGCCATCGAGACGGCCCGCTCGTTCAACATGCCCAAGGACAACATCGAGCGGGCGATCAAGAAGGGCACGGGCGAGGGAGGGGGCGCCGACTACGAGCAGATCACCTACGAGGGCTACGGCCCCGGGGGGGTTGCGGTGCTCGTGGAGGTGCTCACCGACAACCGAAACCGCACCGTGGGCGAGATCCGCCACGCCTTCTCGAAAAACAAGGGAAACCTGGGGGAGAACGGCTGCGTGGCATGGCTCTTTGAGTCGAAGGCCTACTTCACGGTGCCGAAATCGGCCGTGGGGGAGGAAAAGCTTCTGGAGGTCGCCCTGGAGGCCGGGGCCGAGGACGTGCGGGACGGCGGCGAGGTGTGGGAGGTGCTGGCCGACCCCGACGCCTACGACGACGTCCGGGCGGGGCTCGAGGCCGCGGGGCTCGAGCTCGAGTCCTCCGAGGTCACCATGCTTCCCAAGAACACCGTGAAGCTCCAGGGGGCCGACGCCGAGCGGATGCTCCGGCTCATGGAGATGCTCGAGGACAACGACGACGTCCAGAACGTCTACGCCAACTTCGACATCGACGACGCCGAGATGGAACGGATCGCCGGCGGATGAGGCTGCGGGTGGCCGGGATCGACCCCGGAACGGGCCGCACGGGGTACGGCGTGGTGGAGGTGGAGGGGAACCGCCTGCGCCACGTGGCCCACGGGGTCATCGTCACCCGGGCCGCCGATGGGCTCTCCGCCCGCCTGGGCCGGATCTTCGAGGGGCTCCTGGTGGTGTTCGAGACCCACGAGCCCGAGGAGGTGGGGGTGGAGGGCATCTTCCACGCCCGAAACGCCCGATCGGCGCTTACCCTGGGCCACGCCCGGGGGGCGGCGCTTCTGGCCGCTTACCGGGCAGGGATCCCGGTGGTGGAGTACTCCCCGATGCAGGTGAAGCAGGCCGTGGTGGGCTACGGCGGGGCCGAGAAACACCAGGTGCAGGAGATGGTCCGCCGACTCCTGGGGCTCGGCCGGCCGGCCCCGGCCGACGCGTCCGACGCCCTGGCCGTGGCCATCTGCCACCTGCAGACGGCCCGCACCCGGCGGGCCCTGGGGGCGGCAAGGTGATCGCGCGACTCTCGGGGACGGTGGAGCTCGTGGCCCCGGGGGAGGTGGTGGTGGACGCCGGAGGCGTCGGCTACCGGGTGTGGGTGCCCCTCGGGACCTACCGGGCGCTCTCCCGGCGGTCCGACGGGGCGCGGCTCCGGGTGGTGACCCTGATCCGGGACGACGAGATCCACCTCTACGGGTTCCTCACGGCCGAGGAGGAGGAGCTGTTCCGCGCCCTCCAGGGGGTGAGCGGGGTGGGTCCGAAGCTGGCCCTGCGGATCCTGTCGGGGCTCGTGGCGGCCGACCTGCGCTCGGCCCTGGCCCGGGGGGACCACGGGGCCCTCACCGCGATCCCGGGGGTGGGGAAGAAGCTCGCCCAGCGGCTCGTGCTGGAGCTTCGGGACAAGGTGGGGCCGGCGCCCGGCGGGGAACCGACGGCCGGGCCCGGGCTTTCGGTCGGGGAAGAGGCCGAGGCCGCCGCGGCGCTGGAGGCCCTGGGGTACCCGACCCGCGTGGCGGCCGAGGCGGTGCGGAAGGCCGCGGCCGCCGGGGCGTCGGGGGTCGAGGCCCTCGTGAAGGCCGCCCTCAAAACCCTCGCGCCGAAAAAGTAGAGGGGAACCGGAGCGGCGGGGCGCGGGAGAACCGTTGGGTTCACCACGGAGGGCACGGAGACCACGGAGGGGGACGAACCACGGGGCGCGCCGGATCACGGCGCTCCGGGGGCGGAGAGGAGAAGACGGGTGGAGCACCCCAACACCATTCACGATTCACGATTCACGACTCCCCGGCCTCCCAGCCTTCTAGCCTTCTAGCTTTCTAGCTTTCCAGCCGACTGGCGCGCAGCCATGACCGACGCGGACCGCATCCTGACCCCCGGGGCCCTGGCCGACGACCTTCCGGCCGGGCCGGGCCTTCGGCCCTCGCGGCTCGACGAGTACGTCGGGCAGGAGCGACTGCGCGCGAACCTGCGGGTGTTCATCGAGGCGGCCCGGCGCCGCGGCGAACCCCTCGACCACGTGCTCTTCGCGGGTCCGCCGGGGCTGGGGAAGACCACGCTCGCCCACATCATCGCCCACGAGATGGGGGTGGGGATCGAGTGCACCGCCGGGCCGATCCTGGAGCGGCCGGGGGACCTGGCGGCGATCCTCACCAACCTCAAGGAGGGCGACGTCCTCTTCATCGACGAGATCCACCGCCTGAGCCCGGTGGTGGAGGAGATCCTGTACCCGGCCATGGAGGATTTCCAGCTCGACATCCTGATCGGCCAGGGCCCGAGCGCCAGGTCCATCAAGATCGACCTGCCCCGGTTCACCCTGGTGGGGGCCACCACCCGGTCGGGGCTCCTCACGGCACCCCTGCGGGACCGGTTCGGGGTGGTGGGCCGGATGGAGTTCTACACCCCCGAGGAGCTCGCCCGTATCGTCACCCGCTCGGCCGGTGTGCTGGGGATCCCGATCACCGAGGACGGGGCCTGGGAGATCGCCCGCCGGAGCCGGGGCACCCCCCGGATCGCGAACCGGCTGCTCCGCCGGGTGCGGGATTTCGCCGAGATCCACCATTCGGGCACGGTGACCCGGGAGGTGGCCGACCAGGCCCTGGCGGCCCTCGAGGTGGACGGGGCCGGGCTCGACCGGATGGACCGGCGGCTCCTGGCCGCCGTGATCGACCAGTTCCGGGGTGGCCCCGTGGGGATAGACAGCCTGGCCGCCGCGGTGGGGGAGCAGAAGGACACGCTCGAGGACGTGTACGAGCCCTATCTCATCCAGCAGGGGTACCTGGCCCGCACCGCCCGGGGCAGGGTGGCTCTGGACAAGGCCTACGAGCACCTCGGTCGCCCACTTCCGGCACAGGGGAGGCTCTTTTGAAAAAAGTGAAGACCTGGCTTCTTTTGGGCCTCGCCGCAGGGTGGTCCCTGGGGGCGGGGGCCGCGCCGCCCCCGGGGCACCGGCAGCTCTTCTCCGGCATCTGGTTCCACGCGCCCGTGGCCGACGACGACTGCACGGTGTGCCACACGGTGCACCGAAACCCGGTGGGTCCCAACCTCCAGGCCCCGGTGCCGGAGCTGTGCTATTCCTGCCACGAGAACATGGCGGCCCGGGACGAGGTCCACGAGCCCGTGGGGGAGGGGCGGTGCACCGACTGCCACCTGGTGCACACGAGCGACGAGAAGAAGCTCCTCGTGCGGCGGGTGCCGGAGCTCTGCTACGAGTGCCATCCCCCCGACCGGGAGCACGTGGCCCGGAACACCCTGTGCCCTTCGTGCCACGAGGTCCACTCCTCGGACACGGCCCGGTTCCTCAAGGGGGAACGCACCCGCAACTGCGGCCGGTGCCACGCCGACAAGCGCAAGGGCGAGTCCCTTCACGAGCCGGCCCGGGAGGGGAAATGCCTGACCTGCCATTTCACCCACCCGGATCCCCGGTTCGAGAACCGGGGGCTCCGGGGCAGTTACCCCCGGACTCCGTACGCCCCCTACCGCGAGGGAACCTACGGCCTGTGCGACCGCTGCCATCCCCAGGCCTTGCACGCCGACCCGGGGTTCCGGGAGACCCGGTTTCGCACGCGCGACGAGAACCTCCACGCCCGGCACGTGAGGGGGGACCCTGGCGTGGCCTGCTCCGCGTGCCACGACGTGCACGCCTCGGACCGGGCCGCCCTGGTGTCGGCCTGGGTGCGGCTGCCGGGGAAGGAGCCGACGCCGATGGGGTTCATCGCTTTCAGCACGGGCGGGACCTGCGGGCCGTCGTGCCACGACACCACGACCTACGTCCGGGAGGCCCCGGAGGAGGAGCTCCGGTGAGGGCCCGCGTGGGGTGGCTCGCCGTGGTGCTCCTGGCGCTGGCCGGGGCGCCGGCCCGGGCGGCCGAGCCGGTGGGCGCGGGGCCGGTGTTCCGGTACCTGGGCGCCAAGTGGTGCAAGCCCTGCCACAACCGAGACAGCCCGAACCCGAAGCTCCGGGTCTACCACGGGTGGGAGGACTCGGCCCACGCCCGGGCCTGGGAGGTGCTCCCCGAGGAGGAGCGGCAGAACCCGGCGTGCCTCCGGTGCCACACCACCGGGTACGGCATGCCCCGGCGGGCCGACACCTCGGAGGAGGACCTCCGGGGGGTCCAGTGCGAGGCCTGCCACGGCCCGGGAAGCCACTACTTCCCGTGGCGGATCATGAAGGACCCGGTGCTCTCCCGGGAGCGGGGGCTCGTCATCCCCGACCGGGACGTGTGCGGGCGGTGCCACTGGTGAGGGGCCGGGCCGTGGGAGAGACGGTTGCGCTTCCCCGCCGCGCCACACGGCCGGTGCGGCTCGGCCCCGTGACGGTGGGGGGCGGCGCCCCGGTGTCGGTGCAGTCCATGACCAACACCGACACCCGGGACCCCGAGGCCACGCTGGCCCAGATCGGGGCGCTCCACCGGGCCGGGTGCGAGATCGTCCGGTGCGCCGTGCCGGACCTCGAGGCCGCCCGGTCCCTGAACGAGATCCGGCGCCGGTCGCCCGTGCCCCTCGTGGCCGACATCCATTTCGACCACCGGCTGGCCCTGGCCGCCCTGGAGGCCGGGGTGGACGGGTTGCGGCTCAACCCGGGGAACATCGGCGCCCGCTGGAAGGTGGAGGAGGTGGTGCGGGCGGCCCGGGAGCGGGCCGTGCCGATCCGGATCGGGGTGAACGCGGGGAGCCTGCCCCGCGAGATCCAGGAGCGGCACGGGGGCCCCACCCCCGCGGCCCTCGTGGAAGCCGCCCTGGGCCACATCCGCATCCTCGAGGACCTGGGGTACCGGGAGATCAAGGTGAGCCTCAAGGGCTCCCGGGTGCCCCAGACCGTGGAGGCCTATCGGCTCCTGGCCGAGCGGTGCGACTACCCGTTCCACGTGGGGATCACCGAGGCCGGCACCCCGTTTCGGGGAGCGGTGAAGAGCGCCGCCGGCCTGGGGATCCTCCTGTGGCAGGGGCTCGGCGACACGCTCCGGGTGAGCCTCACGGGCGACCCGGTGGAGGAGGTCCGGGTGGCCTGGTGGATCCTGGCCGCCCTGGAGCTGCGCCAGCGGGGGGTGAACCTGATCTCGTGTCCCACCTGCGGCCGCACCCGGGTGCGGCTGGTGGAGCTCGCCGCCGAGGTGGAGCGCCGGCTCGGCCACGTGACCGCGCCGCTCACCGTGGCCGTGATGGGCTGCGAGGTGAACGGCCCGGGCGAGGCCCGGGAGGCCGACGTGGGGGTGGCCTGCGGCAACGGGGTGGGGCTCCTGTTTCGGCGGGGCGAGGTGGTGCGCAAGGTGCCCGAGGCCGAGATCGTGGACGCCCTCGTGGCCCTGGTGGAGGAGGAGGCGGAGCGGCTAGGCGGCTAGGCGGCTAGGCGGCTAGGCGGCTAGGCGGCTGGGCGGCTGGGCGGCTGGGCGGCTGGGCGGCTGGGCGGCGGCCGTGTCCCTTCCGTCCCTGGCGTCCCTTTCGTCCCTCAACGACCAACGACCAACGACCTGCGACGAACGACCTTCTTTCCAGGAGTGACCCCCATGGATCGGTATTCGACCCTGTTTCTGCCCACCCTGCGGGAAGACCCGGCCGAGGCCGAGGTGGTGAGCCACCGGCTCATGCTGCGGGCCGGCATGATCCGCAAGCTCGCGGCCGGCATCTACTCGTACCTGCCCATGGGGCTTCGGGTGCTCCGGAAGGTGGAGCAGATCATCCGCGAGGAGATGAACCGCGCCGGCGCCCAGGAGGTGCTCCTGCCGGCGGTGCAGCCCGCCGACCTCTGGAAGGAGTCGGGGCGGTGGACCTTCTACGGCCCGGAGCTCCTGCGGTTCAAGGACCGCAACGGCCGGGAGTGCTGCCTCGGGCCGACCCACGAGGAGGTCATCACCGATCTCGTGCGGGGCCAGGTGCAGTCGTACCGGCAGCTGCCCCTCAATCTCTACCAGATCCAGACCAAGTTCCGCGACGAGATCCGGCCCCGGTTCGGGGTGATGCGGGCCCGGGAGTTCATCATGAAGGACGCTTACTCCTTCGACGCCGACGACGCGGGCGCCGAGGAGAGCTACCGGAAGATGTACGAGGCCTACCGCCGCATCTTCGAGCGTTGCGGCCTGGAGTTCGTGGCGGTGGAGGCCGACACGGGCTCCATCGGCGGAAGCTTCTCCCACGAGTTCATGGTGCTGGCCGATTCCGGGGAGGACGCCGTGGCCGCCTGCCGGGCCTGCGGGTACGGGGCCAACGTGGAAAAGGCCGAGGTCCGGCCGCCGGAGCCCGGGCCGGCCCCCGAGCCGCCGGGGCCCATGGAGCTCGTGGAGACCCCCGAGCGCCGCACCATCGAGGAGGTCTGCGCGTTTCTGGGGGTGGAACCCCGGCAGGCCATCAAGACCCTGATCTTCGAGACCGACAAGGGGGTGGTGGCCGTGGGGGTCCGGGGGGACCACCAGGCGAACCCCATCAAGGTGAAGAACCTGCTCGACGCGAACACCGTGGAGTTGGCGTCGGACGACACCGTCCGGGAGGTCACGGGCGCGCCGGTGGGGTTCGCCGGGCCCGTGGGCCTTTCGGTACCCGTTTACCTGGACCACGCCCTCCAGGAGGGGGAGGGGTACGTGGTCGGCGCCAACCGGGCCGACCACCACTACCGCAACGCCGTGCCCGGCCGGGACTTCGCCGTGGCGGGGTGGGCCGACCTCCGGGAGATCGAGCCGGGCGACCCCTGCCCCCGGTGCGGGGAGCCGGTGGCGGTGCGCCGGGGCATCGAGGTGGGCCACATCTTCAAGCTGGGCACCAAGTACTCCCAGGCCATGGGGGCCACGTTCCTCGACCGCGACGGCAAGGAGCGGCCGTTTGTCATGGGGTGCTACGGCATCGGCGTGGGCCGCACCGTGGCCGCCGCCATCGAGCAGAACCACGACGAGAACGGCATCGTCTGGCCCGTGCCGATCGCCCCCTGGGAGGTGCTGGTGCTCCCGATCCAGCCGGCCGACGAGGCCACCCGGGAAGCGCTTGGAACCCTGGTGGGCGACCTGGAGGCCCGGGGCCTCGAGGTGCTGGTGGACGACCGGGACGAGCGGCCTGGGGTGCGGTTCAAGGACGCCGACCTGATCGGGGTGCCCCTGCGGGTCACCCTGGGTCCCCGGGGGCTCAAGGAGGGCGTGGCCGAGGTGAAGGAGCGGGTCACCGGGGCCGAGCACCGGGTGCCCCTGGCCGAGGCGGCCGACTGGGTGGCCCGGTGGGTGGAGTCCCGGAGGACCCCGGCGTGACGGCCCGGGACCGGGTCTGGTTCGCCCTCGACGTGGCGGCCCGCGAGGCGGCCCTCGGCTGGGCCGAGCGGCTCCGGGGGGAGGTGGGGGGGCTCAAGGTGGGCTTGGAGCTCTTCGTCTCCGAGGGTCCGGGCCTCGTTCGGGACCTCGTGCAGGGAGGCTGGCCGGTCTTCTTGGACCTCAAGTTCCACGACATCCCGGCCACCATGGCCGGCGCGGCTCGGGCCGCCGGCCGGCTCGGGGTCCGGATCGTGAACGTCCACGCCCTGGCCGGGCCGGAGGGCATGGCCCGGGCCGCCGAGGCCGCCCGGGAGGGGGCCCGGGAGGAGGGATTCCCCCCGCCCCTGGTGCTGGCCGTCACCGTGCTCACGAGCCACGGGCCGGCCGACCTCGAAGCCCTGGGGCTCGCGGGTCCGCCGGCTTGGGCTGTGGGGCGCCTGGCGGAACTCGCCCGGGGGGCGGGGTGCGACGGGGTGGTGGCGTCGGCCGAGGAGACGTCGGCGATCCGGGCCGCCTGGCCCGAGGCCGTGATCCTGACCCCGGGCATCCGACCGGCCGGCGCCGACCGGGGGGACCAGACCCGGGTGGCCACCCCGGCCGGGGCGATCCGGGCGGGGGCGGATCACCTGGTGGTGGGCCGACCGATCCGGGGGGCCCCCGATCCGGTGGTCGCGGCCCGGCGGATCGTGGCCGAGGTGGCCGGGGCGTTGGGGGAGCGGTCGTGACCGACTGGGTGCTCGGCCGGCGGGCGGTGGGGGAGTTCCTGGCCCACGCCCCCGACGCCGCCCGGGCCCTCTGGGTGGCCCGGGGCAGCCGGGTGCCCCGGGAGCTCCTGGCCGCGGCCGAAGCCCTCGCCCTTCCCGTGCGGGAGCTGTCCCGCCACGAGCTCACGGCCCGGGTGGGGTCCGAGAGGCACCAGGGGGTGGCCCTGGAGGTGGGGGGGTGGGCGTACGCGGACCCCGAGGAACTGTTGGCCGGGGCGAAGCGGGCCCCGCTCCCCCTGGTGCTGGCCCTCGACTGCGTCCAGGATCCCCGGAACCTGGGAGCCGTGATCCGGGTGGCCGACGGCGCCGGCGCGGCCGGGGTCCTGATCCCCAAGGACCGGGCTGCCGGGCTCGGGCCCGCGGCGGCCCGGGCCGCGGCCGGGGCGTTGGCCGCCGTGCCGGTGGCGCGGGTGGTCAACCTGGCCCGGGCTCTGGACCGGTTCCGCGACGAGGGGTTCTGGGTGTACGCCGCGGCGGCCGGGGGCGACGACGTGTACGCCGCCGACCTCGTGCTTCCGGCCGTGCTGGTGCTGGGGGGCGAGCACGCCGGCATCCGGCCCAACGTGCTTCGTCGTTGCGACCGGGAGATCGCGCTTCCCATGCGGGGGAAGGTGGGGTCCCTCAACGTGGCCGTGGCCGCCGGGATCCTCGCCTACGAGTTCCTGCGCCGGGCCCGGGCCGGCGCGCCGGCCGGGGAATCCGGCTGAGTTTGTGACGTTTCGTTACGATCCGCATCGAACGGGGAACGGTTCCGGGGGATTTCGCGCGGGAGGCACTCGTGAAGGGGCTACGCCGGGGGGTTGGGGCGGTTTTCGTGGCGGCCCTTGCGGCTTGGGCCGTGCTCGGGTGCGCCGGGGACGAAAAGCCCCGGCCGGGCCAGGCGCCCGACTTCGAGGTGGTCGCGGTGGACGGCAGCACCGTGCGCCTTTCGGACTACCGGGGCGCCGTGGTGGTACTGGACTTCTGGGCCACCTACTGCCCGCCCTGCAAACAGGCCCTGCGCCACGAGGCCGAACTCCAGCGGCGATACGGCCCCAAGGGCCTCCAGGTCATCGCGCTCGCCCTCGACCGTGACGCCGAGGAGGTCCGGGAGTATCTCGAGAAGCACCCCTTGCCGTTCCCCGTGGCCCTCGCGACCGACGAGATCCGGAAGGCCTACGGCGGGGTCACCACGATTCCCTACGCCGTGTTCATCGACCGCACGGGCCGGATCCGGCACCGGAAGATCGGGTTCGTGCCCGGCGACGAGGCCGAGTTCGAGCGGTGGGTGGCCCGGCTCGTGGCCGAGGGGGCCGAGCCGATCCTGGGCCCGTAAACGGCGCCGCGCGCCGGACCACGCCGGGTTCGGTCCCCGACGCGCGGCCGGGCAGACCAGTGACCGGAGACCGAAGACCGAGGCCCGGACACCAAGGACAGGAGACCGTCGACCGGAGACCGAAGTTCCCGATCCATTCCCCCTTTTCCATCGGCACCTCCGATTTGACCGGACGCGGCGGGCCGTGCCCAAATCGTCGGGACGGCTCGCACGCATCCGAAACGGAGGTGATGCCATGGTAGAGCGGCTAGACTGCACCGGCCTTGCGTGCCCGGAGCCGGTGCTTCGCACGAAGGCGGCACTCGAGAAACTCGGGGAGGGGGTGCTCACGGTCCGGGTGGACAACCCCGCGGCCCGCGACAACGTGGAGCGGTTCGCCCGGTCCCAGGGATGCACCGCCCGGGCGACCGAGGCCGGCCCGGGCGTCTGGGACGTGGAGATCGTCAAGGGCTACCAGTGCTCCGTCGGGGCCCAGGAGGCTCGCACGACCCAGCCGGCGGCCTCGGTGTTTCTGGTGCTCTCCGACGCGATCGGCCCGGAGCCCGAACTGGGGAAGATCCTCATGAAGTCGTTCCTGGGCACCGTGGCCCAGGCGGACCCGAAGCCCGCCCGCATGCTGTTTCTGAACCGGGGCGTTCATCTCACGACCGAGGGGTCGCCGGTGCTCGATGTGATCCGGGAGATCGAGGCGGCCGGGGTGGAGGTGTTCTCCTGCGGCACCTGCCTCGAGTTCTTCGGAAAGCGAGAGGCCCTTCGGGTGGGGCGGGTCGCGAGCATGTACGACACGGTGGAAACCCTGACCGGCCCGTACCGGGTCACCACGATCACATGACCGAGCCGAAACGCCTCACCCAGTACGCCCGGGCCGCGGGCTGAGGGGCGAAAATCGGGCCAGGGGACCTGGCCGCGCTCCTCCAGGGGGTGGACGTACCGGTGGCGCCCGGGGTGCTCGTGGGCCTCCACACCGGTGACGACGCCGGGGTCGTGCGGGTGGCCGACGGACCGGCCCTCGTTCAGACCGTGGACTTCATCACCCCGGTGGTGGACGACCCCCGGGCCTTCGGCCGGATCGCGGCGGCCAACTCCCTCTCGGACGTGTACGCCATGGGGGGCCGGCCGCTCACGGCCATGAACGTGCTCCTCTACCCCTCGTGCGACCTTCCGGCCGAGACCGTCCGGGAGGTCCTGGCCGGCGGGGCCGAGGCCGTGGCCGAGGCCGGGGCGAGCCTGGTGGGAGGCCACTCGGTGGACAACCCCGAGCTGGTGTACGGGCTCGCGGTGACGGGGCTCGTGGACCCGGACCGGATGTGGACGAACGCCGGGGCCCGGCCGGGCGACCTCCTGGTGCTCACAAAGCCCCTGGGGGTCGGGCTCGTGACCACGGCCGGCAAGGCCGGGCTGGCGGACGCCGGGCACCTCCGGGCCGCCGCGGAGAGCATGGCCGAGCTGAACCGGTGGGCCGCCGAGGCGGCGGCGGACCTGCCGGTCCACGCGGCCACCGATGTGACGGGCTTCGGCCTGGCGGGCCACGCCGGGGCGGTGGCCCGGGAGAGCGGGGCCGACCTCGTGTTCTCGGCCTCGGCGCTCCCGGTGCTCCCGGGCGCCGGCGAGGCCCTGGGTATGGGGCTCGTGCCCGGGGGCGCCCACCGGAACCGCCAGGGGCTCGGGGACCGGCTCGCCGTGACGGCCGACCCGGGCGACGACTGGGCCCTCCTGGTCTCGGACCCCCAGACCTCGGGGGGGCTCCTCCTGGCGCTCCCGCCCGACGCGGCCGAGACGCTGGTGGGGCGCCTCGCGGCCCAGGGCCGAACGGCCTGGATCGTGGGCCGGGTGGAGCCGGGCCCGGGCAGGGTCCGCGTGGAGCCCTGAAAACCGTTCTTTGGCCACAGATCCACACAGATGGACACAGATTTCTGTTCGGGTGGAGTCCGAGAGGCCGGCGCCGGTCCCCGGGCGCATCGGGCCTCCCAGCTTCCCGCCGCGACGCCCTCGGAGCCCGATGACGTTCCAGCCGGCTAGGGCCAACCCGGGGGGGGCTGCTCAGCCGCGACATCGGATCTGTGTTGATCTGTGTGCATCTGTGGCTATCAACCGGGCGTCAATACAGGCGCGCAAGGAAATCGCGAGGGCATGGAGCCTGCTTCCGGCCGTGCGTGAGTGCGGCATCCGGCTTACGCTGCATCCGGCACTCAGCCGGATGGACGGAACCACTCAGGAGCTCTAGGCGTTTTCGTCAGTCCGCTTGGCCGGAAGAGTCCCAGTCGTTGGCCGAGTGCCGGATGCAGCGACTGTAGGAGCCACGCCCGGCGCTCCAGCAGGCCCCATGCCCACGACCGTGTCTATTGAGCCGCCGGAGTAATATCGTCCGCCATTTCCTCTCCAGTTGACGCCACCTCGACCCGCGTAGGCGACCCATGTCGAACCTTCGGATCGGACTTGCGTTGGGCAGCGGCTCGGCCCGGGGCTGGGCCCATCTAGGCGTGATCCGGGAGCTCGAGCGCCGGGGCATCCGGCCCGACGTGGTGGCCGGCACCTCCATCGGGGCCCTGGTGGGCGCGGCCTACGCCATGGGCAAGGCCCGGGCCCTCGAGGCCTGGGTCCGGCGGCTCACCCGCTGGGACGTGATCCGGTTTCTGGACGTGAAGCTCCTGGGCGGGGGCTTGATCGAGGGCGAGCGCCTCCGGGACTTCTTCCTCCAGCACGTGCCCGACACCCCCATCGAGGCCCTTCCCATCCCCTACGCCGCCGTGGCCACCGATCTGCGGACCGGCCGGGAGGTGTGGTTCCGGGAGGGGTCGGTGGCCGAGGCCGTGCGGGCTTCGGTGGCCGTGCCGGGGCTCTTCACGCCGGCCCGGGTGGGGAAGAGCTGGTACGTGGACGGCGGGCTCACCAACCCCGTGCCGGTGGCCGTGTGCCGGGCCCTCGGGGCCGACGTGGTGATCGCCGTGGACCTCAACACCGATCTCGTGACCCGGAACTTCAAGCCCGAGCGGGAGGAGGGCCTTCTGGGCGGGGGCCCGGTGGCCGACTGGGTGCGCCAGGCTGCGGCCCGGCTTCCCGAGGCCGTGCGCGACCGGGCCGGCCAGATGCTGGCCTCGGTGTTCGGGGAGAAGGACGACCGGCCCGGCCTGGTGGAGACCGTGGTCGCGTCGGTGAACATCATGCAGGCCCGGATCACCCGAAGCCGGATGGCCGGCGACCCGCCCGAGGTCCTGATCACCCCGCGGTTGGGCCACATCGGGCTCATGGAGTTCGAGCGGGGGGAGGAGGCCGTGCGGGAGGGCCGGGAGGCCGTGACCCGGGCCGCCGAGGCGTTGGACCTTCTGAAGGGGTAGGGGCGGTCGGGCAACACGGCGGCCTTTTTCCACCACGGAGGACACGGAGATCACGGAGGCGTGGGGCGCAGAGCGGAACGCGCGGGACGAATCGCCGATTCTCGGGCTGCCCGCCGCCTATAGGAACCCGGCGGTGGGGAAGGGGGGCGCGAGGTCGACCCGAAGCGCTTCCCTTTCGCCGCTGGAGTCATCGCTTCCGAGCGGACTCGAGACGAAGGAAGTCAGTTCGCTTCCTGTCCTCTGTCTTCTGTCCTCTGTCCTCTGATCCCCGCCACGCATTGGCCGTAGCTGATGGCGCCGTCGTTGGGGGGGAGGAGCCGGGGCCACCGGGGTTCCAGGCCGCGGGCGGAGAGCTCGGCGCACAGGGCGTCGAGGAAGATCGCGTTCTGGAGGCACCCCCCGGCCAGGTAGGCGCGGCCGCTCGGGGACCCCACGGCTTCCGCCGCCCGGGCGAACAGCCGGGCCAGGGCCCGGTGGAACCCCAGGGCCAGCCGCCGCCGGTCGGCGCCCGCCAGGGCCCGCTCGGCCAGGGCCACCACGAACGGTGCCGGGTCTAGGATCCACGCGCCGCTTTCCTCCCAAAGCACCCCCTCGGGCAACACCTCCTCCCGGTCGGCCCGGGCCGCGAGCGCCTCGAGCTCCATGGGCGCCTGGGCCGAGTAGCGCATGGGGCCCCGAAACCCCAGGATCGCGGCCGCCGCGTCGAAGAGCCGGCCGCACGACGAGGTGAGGGGGGCGTTCACCCCCTGCTCCATCATTCGGTCGAGGCCGGCCCGGACCGCCTGGGCGACCCCGCCGAAGCACCCCAGCTCGAGCCCCTGCCAGGCCGGCCCCAGGGCGGCGCGCAGGTGGCTCGCCGCCATCCGCCAGGGCTCCTTTGCCGCCCGGTCCCCGCCGGGCTGGGGAACCGGCCGGAGGTGGCCGGCCCGCCGGAACGCCCCGCGCCGGCCCAGGAGCACCTCCCCGCCCCAAATCGTGCCGTCCCGCCCGAGGCCCAGGCCGTCCAGGGTCAGCACCACCGCCTCCTCGTCCACGGCCCCGTGCTCGGCCATGACGGCGGCGGCGTGGGCCTCGTGGTGCTGCACGGCCACCACCTCCACGCCCCGGGCGGCCCACTCCTCGGCATACCGGCTCGAGCGGTAGGCCGGGTGGAGGTCTCGCACCACGAGGTCGGGCTCGACCCGCAGAAGCTCCAGAAGGTGTTCCACCGTCCGGCGGAAGTGGGCCTCCACCTCGGGGTTCTTGAGGTCCCCCAGGTGGGGGCTGGGGTAGGCGTACTCGCCCCGGACCACGCACACGGTGTTGGCGAGTTCGGCCCCGAGCCCCAGGACCACCCGGCCGTCGGGGTTGGGCAGCGGCACCGGGGCCGGGGCGTGACCCCGGGCCCGGCGGAGGATCACGGGGCCGCGGGGCGTCGCCTTCACCACGCTGTCGTCCACCCGGTGGAGGATCGGCCGGTCGTGGACCAGGAACGCGTCGGCCACGCCCGAGAGCCGGGCCAGGGCCTCGTCCCAGGTGGCCAGAATCGGCTCGTCGCTCCGGTTCCCGCTGGTCATCACCAGCGCCCGGAACCCGCCCCGGGCGAAGAGGAGGTGGTGGAGCGGGGTGTAGGGCAAGAACACCCCGAGCCGGTCCTGGCCCGGGGCCACCGAGGGGGCCACCCCGGCGTCGCTTCGGGCTGGAAGGAGCAGGATCGGGGCCTCGGGTCCGGCGAGGAGTTCCTCGGCCGCCGGGTCGGTTTCCACGAGGCGGCGCACCTCCCCGAGGTCGGCCGCCATGAGGGCGAAGGGTTTGGCCGGCCGATGCTTTCTTTGCCGCAGCTCGGCCACGGCCCCCTCGTCGAAGGGGTCGCAGGCCAGGTGGAACCCCCCGAGCCCCAGGAGCGCCAGGATCCCTCCCCGGGCCAGCACCTCGACCGCGCCGGCCAAGGGGTCCCCCGACACCGCCCGCCCCTCGGCGTCCCGGAGTTCGAGCCGGGGCCCGCAGGCGGGGCAGGCGTTGGGCTGGGCGTGGAACCGGCGGGACTCCGGGTCGTCGTACTCCGCCCGGCAGGCCGGGCACATCCGGAACCCCACCATCGACGTGCGGGCCCGGTCGTAGGGGATGCCGGCGATGATGGTGTACCGGGGGCCGCAGTCGGTGCAGTTCAGGAAGGGGTAGCCGAACCGGCGGTCTCCGGGATCCCGGAGCTCCCGCAAACAAGCCGGACAGGTGGCGATGTCGGGGGGGATGACGGCCGCGGCCACCGGGTCCTCCCGGCTCGCCCGGATCCGGAACCCCTCCTCCGGGGTTGCGGGCCGGGGTTCCTCGTGGCACGAGAGGATCCGGGCCATGAGCGGGGGGTGGTGTAGCAGGGTTTCGCGGAAGGCCTCGACCCGTTTTGGAGGGCCCTGGACCTCGATCTCGACGCCCCGGGTCGTGTTCTCCACGTGGCCCGCAAGGCCGAGTTTCCTGGCCGTGCGGGCCACGAAGGGCCGGAACCCCACCCCTTGCACGATGCCCTGCACCCGGAAAAAGCGGCGAACGGTCGGCACGATCGATGTCCACTCGGTTGGAAGCTGGGAGGCCGCGGAGCGCGGCCTGTTCCCTACACACTGACACGCGTAGGCGCCGGCGCGCGCTGGCGGCCGGGGCAAGGGACCTCCGAGTCAGAAATCGGACGTTAGGGGACAGAGGTCGGTGCACATCGGCGCCACCGAAGCCTGTCGGCCGAATTCTGATTTCTGTTCACCGGTACGGCCGCACCCGGCTCTCCGGGAGGCCCCTTGCCCCCGAAAACGCGGGCGACGGGCCCGTGCCAGCCGGAAACTCCGGTAGGCCGCGGCCGTTTGGACCACGGGACCGGCGACCGGCGACCGAAGTTCGTCGAAAGCTGGGAAGCGGGGAGGCCGACCCCCCTTCTCCCTCGGGGAGGCGGGCCGATTCCCGTCCCCCAACGAAAAGGCCGGGATCCCGCGGGACCCCGGCCTTTCGGGTTGCGCTCGGTGGTGGCGGGCCTTAGGCCTCGTCCTCCGGCACCGGGGCGTCCACGGGGCAGACCTCGGCGCAGGTGCCGCAGTCCACGCACACGTCCGGGTCGATGACGTATTTGTCCTCGCCCTCGCTGATCGCCTCGACCGGGCACTCCTCCACGCAGTCGCCGCACTTCTCGCACTTGTCGGTGATCACATACGCCATGTTCCGTCCTCCTTCAGTTTGGTTTCTGGGCCCCTGGGCCCGGACACGCGCCGCAGGATGGCTCACCGCTCCGGCGCGTGTCAAGCCCCTTGTCCGTCCTCGGCCGCGGGTTCGGATTTCTTGCGGCGCTGGTCGTGGCGGAGCATCTCCTCGGTGCGGGCCCGCGCCTCCGCCTCCCGCTCGGCCAGGGCCTTCTTGGCCTCGAGGAATCGCTGAAACGCCGCCGTGGCCCGCTGGAAGAGGTCCGGGTCCCGCTCCTGCACGGTGTACAGGCGGTTCGTGTCGAAGAGCCGGTCCTCGCCCGGGTACTCGGAAAAGAGGGTCTTGAACAGGTCGCGCACCGCCGGTTCTTCCTCGGGGACCTGGTCCAGCAGGAGCCGGAGGTCCTCACGCCGGGATTTGCGGGCCTCGGAAAGCTCGATGGCCTTCACCGCGTCGGGGCCCACGCACGAGGCGGCCGAGGGGCACCATTTGGCGCAGCCGAGATCCATGCGGTCGTTGAACACCACCTCGCCGCAGCCCTTGCAGCGCCGGCGCACCTCGTCCTTGAAGAACTCGATGGGGGTGTGGCACTTGGGGCACTCGACGTCGAAGATGGCGTCGTGTCCCCACATCTGGGTGTCTTGTCCGGGGCATTTGCTCATGGGTCACTCCTGGCAGGGATCCTCCGTTCTCTCGGTTCGGGTCCAGTATGCCCCTACCGCCGGGGCCCGGCCTTGACCCGGGTCAACGAACCCCGTTTTCCCCGCCCTCGGCCACCCGTTCCAGGGCCGCGCGGTCGAGGATCTTCACGAAACGGCCCCGCACCTCGATCCAGCCCGCCTCCCGGAATTTCCGGAGCGTGCGCGACAGGGTCTCCCCTGCGGTGCCGAGCTGGCTTGCGAGCTCGGCCTTGGTGATGTCGAGGTCCCAGAACTCCCGCCCCTTCTCCCGGGCGGTGGCCAGGAACCAGCGGGCCAGCCGGGCCGGCACGTCCTTCAGGGACAGGTCGTCGATCCGGTCCACGAACTGCCGGAGGTACCGGCTCAGGGCCGCGATCATGGCCAGGCTGATCGCCGGCTCCTCCCGCAGGAGCGCGAGGAACGCCGCCTTGGGGAGCACGATCGCCCGGGTTTTCTCCAGGGCTTCGGCGAAGGCCGGGTAGCCCCCCGGCATGAACACGGCCGCCTCGGCAAAGGTCTGGCCCGGTCGCACCACGTGGAGGATGTGCTCGCGGCCGTCGGGCCCGAGCCGGTAGAGCTTCACCCGGCCCGCAAGGAGGACGAAGATCCCCTCCACGGGGTCCCCCTCCCGGAAGATCACGTCCCGCCGTTTCGCCTCCACGAGGCGGGCGATGGCCCGCACCCGCTCGAGTTGCTCGGGATCCAGGCCTGCGAACAGGGGCACGCGGCGAAGTTCGTCGGGGGCGAGGGTCATGGAACCGCTCCGGGTGTCGAGGGGCATGGGGTCCCGGAAAACGACCGGGCCACTCTTTCTTTGCTGAAACCGCGGGCCGAGTCAAGCCGACGGGCGCAGTCCTTTCCCTCGGACGCCGGAGGGCTTATGCTAGCGGGGCGGCTGGGCGGCTGGGCGGCCCAGACAGTGGACCGTAGACTGTAGACCGAAGACTGTAGACCGTAGACCCGACACCCCATGCCCTCTCTCTGGACACCCGAAACCCTGGACTACGTGGGCCCGATCTTCCGGCCCCCGAGCGAGGCCCGTTCCATCATCCTGCAGGCCACCGTGGGGTGCGCCCACAACCGGTGCACCTTCTGCGTGAGCTACAAGACCAAGGGGCGGTTCCGGATCAAGGACCGCGCGGTCATCGAGGCCGACCTGGAGAAGGCGGCCCGGCTCTACCCGGGGGTGAGGCGGCTCTTCGTGGCCGACGGGGACGCCCTCATCATGCCCATGCGGGAGTGGCGGTGGCTTTTGCCGGCCATCCGGGAGAAGCTCCCCTGGGTCGAGCGGGTGGGGGCCTACACCACGGCCCGGGCCGTGCGCAAGAAGACCGACGAGGACCTCCGGTGGCTCCGGGAGAACGGGCTCGGCATCCTGTACCTGGGCCTCGAGAGCGGCGACGACGAGACCCTGCGGTACGTGAAGAAGGACTCGACGGCCGAGCAGATGATCGAGGCCGGCCGCCGGATCCGGGAGGCCGGCATCCAGCTCTCCGTCACGGTGCTCCTGGGGATCGCCCCGCCGGGCCGAAGCCTCGTGCACGCCCGGGAGACCGGCCGGGTGCTCACGGCCATGGACCCCGAGTACGTGGGCGCGCTTTCGGTGATCGTGTGCGAGGGAACGGAGCTCGCGGAGCTCGTGGCCCGGGGAGAGCACCCGGTGCCCACCCCCGGGGAGCTCCTCACCGAGCTCCGGGAGATGCTGGCCGCCACCGAGATGTCCCACGGGCTCTTCATGGCGAACCACGCCTCCAACTACCTGCCGCTCAAGGTCCGGATGCCGGAGGACAAGGAGAACGCGCTCGCCCTTCTCGACGCCGCCCGGGCCGGCCTGGTGCCCCTGCGGCCCGAGGGCTACCGGGCCCTCTGACGGTTCGTGCGGGGTCCCCGCGGTCCACCGGTTCCCATCCCCCGATCTCGTTTCGACTCCACCACGGGAGAATCCGATCATGCAGCAGCCTTCGTACCAACCTTTGTCCGAGGCCGAGTTCCACCGGTTTCGGGGCACCGACGGCTACGTGGCCTCCCGGGCCCTACAGGACGCGGTCAACGTGGCCCTGGCCCTGGAGCGGCCCCTCCTGCTCAAGGGCGAGCCGGGCACCGGCAAGACCCTGCTGGCCCACCACATCGCCCGGTCCCTGGGCCTCGAGCTCATCGTGTGGAACGTGAAGTCCACCACCAAGGCCCGGGACGGCCTGTACGTGTACGACACCGTGCAGCGCCTGAACGACGCCCGGTTCGGCGACGGCGACGTGCGCGACATCCGCCGGTACATCAAGCTCGGACCCCTGGGCCGGGCGTTCGCGAGCCCCGAGCGGGTGGTGCTCCTCATCGACGAGATCGACAAGGCCGACATCGAGTTCCCCAACGATCTCCTCCAGGAGCTCGACGAGATGCGGTTCGTGATCCTGGAGACCGGCGACGAGGTGAGGGCCGCCCAGAGGCCCGTGGTGGTCATCACCTCCAACGCCGAGAAGGAACTCCCCGACGCCTTTCTCAGGCGGTGCGTGTTCCACTACATCGACTTCCCCGACGAGGCCCAGATGCGGGCCATCGTGGACGTGCACTTCCCGGGGCTTTCGGGCGAGCTCCTCGACCGGGCCCTCGGGGTGTTTTTCGCCCTACGGGAGGTGCCGGGGCTCCGGAAGCGGCCCTCCACTTCGGAGCTCCTCGACTGGATCCGGGTGCTCCTGGCGAGCGGGGCCCGGCTGCCCGAGGAGCCCACGGTGGCCCCGGACCGGGTGCCGTTTTTGGGCACCCTGATCAAGCTCCAGGAAGACGCCGACACCCTGGCGCGCCGCGCCTCCCGTCCGGCCGACGTGCGAACGGCCGGCCGGCGGTACTTCCGGTAGGGCGGGCGAGAACGTGTTCCTCCCGCTCTTCTACGCGCTGAAGGCCCTGGGCGTGCCGGTGAGCCCCACCGAGTGGCTCGCCCTCATGGAGGCCCTGGCCAAGGGGCTCCACCGGGACAGCCTCACCGACTTCTACTATCTGGCCCGGAGCCTCCTGGTGAAGGACGTGGCCCACTACGACGCCTACGACCAGGCCTTCGCCCACGTGTTCCGGGGGGCCGACCTGCCCGACGATCTGCTCACCAAGGAGCAGATCCTGGAGTGGCTCTCCGACCCGCTGGCGCCCTTGCGGCTCCCGCCCGAGGAGCTCGAGCGGATGCGCCGGCTGAGCCTGGAGGAGCTCCTGCGGGAGCTGGAGGACCGGCTGCGCACCCAGAAGGAGGCCCACCACGGGGGCCACCACTGGATCGGCACGGGGGGCACGAGCCCCTTTGGTACGCGAGGGAGCCACCCCTCGGGGATCTCGTTCTCCCCGGAGGGCGGCGGGGGAGGGGGGGCCGTGCTCCAGGCCTTCGAGCGCCGGTACCGGAACCTGCGAAACGACCTCACCCTCGACGTGCGCCAGATGGGGGTGGCCCTCAAGAAGCTCCGGGACCTCCGGCACACCGGCGCGGACGAGGTGCTCGACGTGGAGGCCACCATCGACACCACCTGTCGCAACGGAGGCGAGATCGAGCTCGTATTCACCCGGGAGCGGGAAAACCAGGTGCGGCTCATCCTGGCCATGGACACCGGGGGCTCCATGGAGCCCTACCGGGAGCTCTCGGAGCGGCTCTTCTCGGCGGCCCACGGCATCAACCACTTCAAGGACTTCCGGGCCTTCTACTTCCACAACTGCGTCTACGAGAACCTCTACGTGGACGTGGAGGCCGACGAGTACGTGCCGGTGGACGAGGTGATCCGGGAGTACGGGAAGCGCTACCGACTGATCGTGGTGGGCGACGCCGCCATGGCGCCCTACGAGCTCCTGATCCCCAACGGCACCCTGGAGCGGATGCGCCGCTCGAGCGTGAAGGGCATCGACCGGCTGCGGGCCCTGGCCGAGGCGTTCCCCAAGCGCGCCTGGCTCAACCCCATCCCCGAGGAGTCGTGGGGCTACTACGACACCATCGCCACCGTGGCCGGGCTCTTTCCCATGTTCCCCCTGACCCTCGAGGGCCTCGACCGCGCCGTGAAGGCCCTGCTCTGAGAGATCGGCGGCTCCGGTGGGCCGCGGCCGTCTGGACCACCGGACCGGAGACCGTGTCAGGAGTCAGTGGACAGACGACAGAGGACGGGGGTCTCTGGCCTCTGACTTCTGAATTCCGGCCCCCGATACGGCAGCCGCTCCCACAGGTTGGGATAGCCGATGACGCTGGAATCACTAAGGATTTTAGCGTCCCAGCCTCCCAGCCTCCCAGCAGGAGAAAGGGCCGCGGCGGTCCCCCGCCGCGGCCCGGCCTCCTAGCCTTCTAGCCTCC